>DNGN01000138.1 GCA_003486225.1 Chloroflexota bacterium | reverse complement strand
CCTTTAAAAGGATGCCACAGGTCCGGATTGCCATACCGCACCAGCAGCACAAGCAGGAATGCCCCGAGAAATACCAGCTCGGCTGTCAGGTACTTGCGCCAGTTATTGCGCAAGCTCTCAGCCAGCCATTTTCGCTGCGACACTGCCTGCCACACGCCAATCGCTGCCAGAAGCAGATAGATCAGCCAGATCACCTGCTTGCTATACGCAATTCCAATCGAACCTGCCAGCCAGCTAAAATACGCCAACAGCAGCATGGCAGCTGTGCGGGCCAGCGGAAAGCCATGGTCTGGCAAGCCGGGCAGCGCTCGCCGCACCAAAGGAAAGACCAGCCATCCCAACAAAGACAGCCCCAGATACCAAACGACCACGGCTCCCAACCCGGACTGGTTGTACCAGGCGCTGGTATTGAACAATTCTGACCAGGTACCGCTCTGTCTTTGCCGCTCTTGGGCTGCTTCTGACAGTAGCAGTGATTTAAATTCGCCAGCTTGTTTGGGAGTAAGCCGGATGACCTGTTCAAAATCCACCACACTTAAAATCCGGGTTACCTTGTCATGGTCATAGCCGGCTTGCTTCTGGAAAATGAAGACCTTCGGGTGGTCGTAAACCGTAAAGGCTTCCTCGGCAAATTGGTCGTTGATGCGCAGGCTGCCAAGGGTCGGGTCGGACTGGAAGGTCCTGACCAGATCAAAGCCGAGGGTACCCGTAAACATGCCCGGTTCGGCAACGTTATAACACCATTCAATGGTGTGTTCTTCTGGGCAGCCGAGCAGGTTGCGGTAATAGACCACATTCAGCGGGAAGCGCTCCGGGATGCGGGTGGTGCTCGCCCACTGCCGGCTGGAAGAAATGGCGATATATTCCGATTTTTCCAGCAGTTCCAGGAAGCGTTCCAGCTTTTGCGGGTTATCGTCGGCGTTCAGATCAAAATTGAGATCCCGCTGGTAAATTCCGGTATAGCCGTCATAACCATTGGTGCGCATCGGCAAGCCGTCATCCCACGGGCCCTCTACTGCCAGTGCGGCTCCGGCCAAATTGACCGATCCTCCCAGGGTCAGGTTCTCGATCTTCAGGAAGTACATCTTCTCGGGGTCCAAGACCACAGGCTCGCTGAACTGGAACACGCCGCCCTGGGAATTGGAGCCATCTTCCAGACCAGCCACCACAACCTCAGAGACTGCGCTCGGGTTGGAGAGGTCCGGTTCTGGGCCAAGGGACAGGCGCAAAACCTGCTGGGAGGCCAGATCCTGAGAAACTGGTTTGAAGGTCAAAGATACCTCCAGCAAAGCAAGCGTTTCAACGGTCGTAAATTTATATTCGAACATGCCGGTCCGAGCATCCAGCAGTTCCGCAGCTTTCGTCAGCGGAAAGGACATTTCGCCAGATGGACCATCCAGGCGCACAAAGCCATCGACCAGCACCAGGTCGGAAAATTCCGGCATCAGCGTCAGCCTGATCACATATTCCCGGTTACCAGGCAGGATAGCTGGTGTTTCCGCCATAAACGACATGACTTGGCTGCTGTCATCGGGTCCAAAGCGTACGGTCTGGTCCATCATCATCAAAGGCACATTCAAACCGCCGCTTTCCGTTACGAAAATGGAGACCTGCTGCCGCTGCATTTCGGCGATGACATTCTTGAACGTGATCTGGCTGAGGGCGCCAGCCTGCTTGGGCATAAAGCTGGTGAAATACGGGTTCGTATCGCTGACGTACTGGTCATACGAAAACGGGAGCGGCTGGCTGTAATTCCCCTCACCGGTCTCTATCTTCAGGTTCAGCGGCCCGGGTACATTCTGGTAGATCCACTCCGAGGCTTCAACACGCGTAATGGGGCGGGAATAGATCTGGGCAAAAGCCATCGCCCAGATTGCGGTCAGCATCAGGGCCGATCCTCCCAGCACAGCCGCACCTGCCTGGAGCCATTTTTTCGCCCGTTTGGCTTGTCCGGCGGCCTCACATAGCGAGATCACCGCCCATCCGGCAAATACGGCCAGCGTGGGGTAAATGGGAATCTGGTAGCGCATGGTCGGATTAAAAGCCATCGACTGCCAGGCAAAATAAAGGGCAGTCCAGGTCCACAGAATCAGGTGCTTGCGCCATTCACCTCGCAGCATCTTCCAGCCTGCGNNGAAAACCAAATCGGCCGGCGAGCCCATTGAATGGAGGGCGGCCAGTCAAAATCTCCTTGAGACTGGTTCCTCACTTCCATCAGGTTATCCAGCCAGCGTTGATTGGGCAGCATGCCGAAGAAACCTGGTCCGCTAAAAGCATACGGCTGAAAAACCCGGAAAGAAAGCAAACTCACCACCGCTGCCAGCATCAAGTACCCGGCTGCCAGCCAAGCCGCATCGTACCTGGCATTTTTTTCCATGCGGGAAAGACGCACCCCAACNNGCAAAAAAATGGGAGAGCTGGATTTGCAGCACGGTAAAGGCGCTGAATGCTGCAGCCACGATCCCCACCCGGCGGTCAAAAACACGCGAGGCTGTCAGGTAAACCAGCAAGACCACCAGCAGGTCTGCGATTGCCGATATCTGGCGGCCCACGAGCATGATCTCACTGTAACCGGTCTGCCCGGCCCATTCGGCCACATAGCGTACCAGGAAGATCGGCAATGTGCCATACACAAAAAATGAATAGCCCACATTATGCGGGTTCAACGTGGAGTTGGCGGTATCCCAATACTCGCTGAAGCTGCGTACGGTAAGCAGGGCAGTCTCCACATTCACCAGATGACGTTCGTCCGGATGCAGGTATTGTTCGGCTGCCCAATCGATGCCATTAAAACGCAAGACTGCTGCTGCCATCAGCACCAATGCCAACAGCAGATCGTACACCCATTGGCGATTTTTAGGTGGGTCTAGTTCTTTTTGCGTAGCTATGGTGTCTGTCATAAATCCAGTTCTACCTTGTTAAGGAGTATAGTAGATGATAAAGCTTTGGGAAGGATAGCGCCCGATATAGACGGAGGATTCGCCTTCGGGAGAATGTGTCTGCAACGCTGCCAGGCCACCGATATCATCCATCTTGACCAGGAACAATTTGGGGCTTGGCACATCCGTCGTCTGATCCAGGTCCTCCGGCCAGATGGCAAAATCTTTGGTCGGGAACCCGGCATTGATTCCCACCAGGCGGGTATCCACCCAATACGGGTAGGCCATGACCCAGGCCTGATCCGGNNAACACCACCACTGCCGCCCCGGCTGCCCGGTTCGGCGCCGGGTTTTCGGCCGGGTACGCCAGGACCAGGGTGGATGGCAGCATCAGTACCAGCAGCCCGAACAGTAAAAAACCATCTTCCCAGCGCCACAATTTCAAATAGCGCACCAGGACAAGCACTGTTCCTAGCAAAAAAGCCGCTCCGGCGACGATATCCAAACTAGGAGTATGCGGGATGGTGTTTACCCAGATATTCCCGCTGTCCCAATTGAACATCAGCAGCCCATTCCAGACATTGCCGAGGAAGACTCCCAGCAGGTCCAGGCCGCTGGGCATCGTTTCCCCCACTTCCACACTGGTCAGACGAGTCAAGGTACGGGAGTTAAAAACCTCCGGCATCTGCGTCCAAACCCGCAGCAGGGGCAAGAAAATAATTAACGCGATAAATACAAGGATCCCCAATTTGACCAGGCTATGCTGTAAATTGACCCGCGGGCGGTTATGCAGCCAATACAGCCCAAACATGAGCACAACCAGGATTGGTACTGCCCGAAACGGGGTGTAGCCATGCAAACCGATCCCAAGGAAGATGGCGCTCAAGATAAAGAACTTTCGCTGGCCAGTCCGCAGGCCGCGCACCAGGTAATACAGCGCAGGTGCAGCAAAAGCAGGATACAGGATAAAGCGCAGGGCCACTCTGGCAAGGATATTGGGCCAGTAGGAGATGCCGCCAAACAGCATCGCCAGCAGCCCGACCCGGGGGTTGCCTAATTCCTTGCCTAACAGGTACAGGTAAGGCAGCATCGCGATGCCCAGAAAGACAGTCCCTATTTTCATGCTCAGGAAAGAGATCCCGGTATCAAACAGCCGGATCGTCCAGGCAATTAAGTAGAATTGCAAGCCTTCGCGGCCGGTATTCCTCGGAAAGAAGATGCGCGTCTGGCCCTGGAGCACATCATATACGTCCCAAAGTTTTTCAGCCTGGTCGCTGAACATTTCCGGCACCACTTCTCCCAGACGGTTGACGCGGAAAAAGACAGCCACGGCCATCACGATTACCAGCAGCACCGTATGCCGTGAGAACGAGAAACTCCAGCCTTGCTGGCTGAAAAAACCCACCACCCGTTTTCTGATCCCGCTGATATCCGGACGAGGGAACCAAAATGACCACACCACCAAGCCCAACCCTGTCAGCCAG
Organism: Chloroflexota bacterium; assembly: GCA_003486225.1. Next base: position 4,946 of record DNGN01000138.1, on the reverse strand, counting down.
AGAATGAGATTGAAGTCAGTAAAAAGATTATTGGAAAAGGCATAAAAGGCGATCAGGGAAACAGCCAAACCGGACACCAGAAAGCGCGGGTCGAACCTAAGATCATCCGGCTGAATTTCTGGTGTTTCCGGAAGTGCCAAAGAAAGCTCATCCTGCATCACAGCCCAAACGGCCAGCAGCAAAGCCACCAGGAAGCAGGCCACGCCAAATCCAGCCTGCCGCAGCGGCGGCATCAGCGCAAACTGGCCTACCATGGCCAGGAACCAGGCCCCCAGAGTACGCCAGGGCATCCTGCTGAGCCAGGTAGCTCCAGCGCTGGCAGATTGCGGGTAGGGATAAGCAGCAGCTTGCGCCACAGCGGTCTGGGAGGACCCTTCTGCTTCCTCCGGAATCTCGGGCGCAGGCCCAAGCCAGGGCATTAGTTTTGCCCGCACATAATCCAGGACGGTCGGTTCAGTTTGCGGTTGTTGTTCTGGTTTCGATTCAGTCATCATGTTCACGCCACTATTTGAGCTGGATTCCAGTCATAAAGTATACCCGTTGGCTGGTAATGTGTACATATGGTCTTGCGGGTGCAAATACGTCCACAATCATGCTTGATCCACGATCATCTCGCCCAAAGGTTCTGTACAAGAGAATCGAAAGGAGACAGGACTTTGTCCAACGGTTCAATTTATACTACTCATCATTATAGTGAAAAGTCGCTGTTTCAGCTATCAGGATCAAATTAGCGTTTGCGGGCAATAAAAAAGGTATACGTGCCGTCCGGCCGGGGTTCAGTCCTGGCATATGGCCGGATCAATTTTTCTGTCAGCCACAAATTCCAGCGGGTTGGAGCAAGGATCCAGCGCTTGAACAATTTCATGGTAAGTAAACTGGCAGCGCCCAAATAATGCCCCCACTCCAGAACATGTAAGGATTGCGGGGAAAAATAATGCCAATAACGCTCCAAAGAAAACCCGGCAGCCTCCAGACGCGCCTGCCAGACCTCAACGGGGTCTGCGTGTTCTGTGCGTGAGATGCGCATGAACCAATCCCGGTATTTTTCCGCCAGGCCTTGCAGCCCCATGCGCTTCAGGGCAGCCGGCAGCCAAAGCTTCTGGGAATAATCCTGGTTCGGGCAGCAAAACAAAAATACCGCCCCAGGCCGCATAACACGCCCCGTCTCGGCCAGCACGGCATCAATATGCGGGATATGCTCCAGCACAGAATTGCTGAGCGCACTAGCAAAATACCCATCCGGGAAAGGCATCCGTGCGCCATCAGCCTGCACCAGGCCTTGATAGGACTGCGCATAACGTTGGGACTCCAGCAGCGGTTCCCACCAGGGATCCAGGCCGACATTGATTGGAAAATCAAATGCCACACTGGCAAAATGCCCATCCCCACTGCCCAGATCCAATACCGGTTCAGGCAGGTCCAGATCCTGATAATAGCTCGCTTCAACAGAACGCAGCATCGCTCGAAAATATGGCAGCGATGTTATCTGCGGCCAGAGGAAATCCTGGTCATCCTGGATTTCAACCTGACCCAGGGTTTCGTTATCCCCATTAAAGGAGAACCGGCCCAGGATTTGCCGCCCGCTAAAAATCTCGGGGAGCCATTCCGCACTATCCGCCCACATTTCCTCATAAGGGATCTCATCCAGTTTGACCCAAAACGGGTCGATCTCACGGCTGGGTTTGGGTGCCCCGTTCCAACGCTCTACCAGATAAACATACACAATCCGGTCCCATTCTGGTTTTGCCGGGAAGAGGAAGGTCAGTTTAGCGGCTCGCTGCAAGTCTTTTTCGTGAATTTCAACATCCAGTTCCTCCTGGACCTCACGTACAGCAGCCTGCATCACCGTCTCATGCGGTTCAACAGTCCCCCCTACGCCCACGATCTTGCCTGCACCAAAACCGGTTTTCTTTCTGGCCAGCAGGACTTCAGCAGGGTGATTGGACGATGCATCCATTTTGACCAGCAAACAGATCGTATTTAACAGCATCAAGCTTTCCTCAACAAAGCTTCAAAGATCTCTTCATACTGGCGTGCGGTTGAATCTGGTGCAAAATGCCGGGAGATTTGAGGCACATCCTTGATAAATTTTTGCGGGGACTCCAGCACTTCGATCAGTGCCTGAGCCAGCGATTCGTGATCCATCAGGTTAAAAAGCTTGCCCATCCCGGTTTGCAGCACGGGCTGGCGCACGCCGGGCATATCACTGGCCACCGCCGGCGTTCCGCAGATCATGGCTTCCACCTGCACCATACCAAAAGCTTCGGTACTGTTGGTGCTCGGGAGCGCCAGGACGTCACATAAATGTAAAAAAGCCGCCAGCTCATCATCAGGGATGAGGCCCAAAAACTTCCAACGGTCGCCAAGTTCTTGGATCAGTGGCGCCAACATGGCCGCATAGGCTTCCTCTCCCATCACGTTTTGGTGCTGGCCGGCATACAGCACACGTGCATGCGGGTGTTTTTGCATCACGAGGGGCAGCGCACGCACGAGATACTCGACCCCTTTCTCGGCGGCCAGCCTGGCTACCATACCGATCACCCGGTCGTGCGGCTGGATGCCGTATTTCTCCCGGACCTGGTCAATAAACGCAGCCTCCACTTGTTCAAGCACAACCGGCGGGGTAACTGCCCGGATCTTTTTGCGGTAGCGAGACAGGAAGTTGCTGTTATCGGCATAATCGTTCGATGTGGAAACAATCACATTGGCCATGCTGGCTGAAACCACATTGGCCATGTTGGAACCAATGTTTGCCAGCCAATTGATAAATCCACCCGGGAGTTTAAGGTCGCATTGGTATGTCAGCACCACAGGTTTTCCAAGTATGCGAGCAAGCACTGAGATAGGAGCGGCATCCAGCTGCGGCAAATGCAGGTTGACCACGTCTGCCTGGCGGATTTCCTTCCAGGCGCGGAAAGGAATGGAGGGCATAATCACACCCTTGCTCAGCCGCATCAGCACCGGCAGCCGCACGACCCGCACCCCGTTGACCATCTCCTCTCCAGGCAGTTGCTTGTTGAACTGAGATGTCAGCACTGTCACCTGATGACCGCGCGCCGCAAGTGCTCTGGCCAAGCGTTCGGTATAGATGGTAAGGCCGGAGTAATGAGGACGGTAATAGGTCAGGGCAATTAATACGCGCATCTTTCTCCCAAAGAATTAATGTGAACCTATGACTTTAAAGGCTGACGGTTAACCGCCATGGAATAAATTTCCTTCAGTNNGTCACCAGGCCATGCGCCAGGCCATTGGCTGGGTCGGCAGAGAGCGCAACAAAGGCACTCACCACCGCAGCCTCATAGACGCCCAGATTCCCCTGGGTTGAGGGGGCGGCTACACCCAGCGCAGTCACGCCAACCACGAACCCCGCTTCAATCAAACTGGGATCGGGGTAAAAGGTCGTCAGAATGATGGTATTCCAGGTCACCGAAAGCACCCAGGTGACCCCGATCCAGACAAAGACCAGCAAAAACCTTTTGGGGTCGCGCAGTACCGCCAAACCGCGCAGCAGGAGATCGATCTTTTCCTGCCCCACAGATTGCAAACGCGGCCACCGGCCGGCGATCCAGCCAAACAACCGCTGCACCAAGCCGGGGTTGAAAACGATGGCATATAAAACCCCAAACCCCAGCACAAACAGACCAGCCGCTACGATAGCAGCAGTGATCGCCCAATCGGCACCCACTACGAATGGCAAGGTGCCCAGCAGCAGCCCGGCCATAAATCCCATATCGAAAATCCGCTCCACCACCACGGTTGGGAAAGTCTCCCAGAAAGAGAGCGGGGTGCGGATTCCCAGCACCAATGCCCTGCCAACCTCACCCAGCCTGAAAGGCAGGATCATGTTCAGCAAGTATCCGATGATTTCAGCGGAAAATGCCAGCGAAAGCGAAACCTTCTCCTGCAGCAGGACGCGCCAGGCTGCCGCCCGCGTGACAAACGCCAGTACCAATACACATAAGGCGATCAGGATACGGTCCAACCGCACCTTCTGAAAAGCAGCGGAAGTAGCCGCCAGGTCTATCTGGGAGAGCAAGATTGCTACCGCAATGATGCTGATCACAATTCCCGGCAACATGCGTGAAAAGTTGGTTTTTTTGGTCTCGGGGGGTTGAGTAGACTTAGTCATCGCCCAGTTGAAGAACGGCCAGGAAGGCTTCCTGTGGAATTTCCACACTCCCTATCATCTTCATGCGCTTCTTCCCTTTCTTCTGTTTTTCCAGCAGCTTGCGCTTGCGGCTCACATCTCCGCCGTAACATTTAGCCAGCACGTCCTTGCGCATGGCCTTGACATTGGCCCTGGAGATGACCCGGTTTCCGGCAACCGCCTGAATGGGTACCACAAACAGCTGCCGCGGGATCAGGTCTTTGAGCTTGGTGATCAATGCCTGGCCGCGATGGTAGGCATGGTCTTTATGCACGATCGAGGCCAGCGCATCCACCGGCTCATTATTGACCAGGATCTCCAGCTTGGTCAGGTTCTCTGCCCGATATTCCTTGAACTGGTAATCCAGGGAAGCATAGCCGCGCGAACGGGACTTGAGGACATCAAAGAAATCCACGATCAGTTCCGAAAGCGGGATCTCGTAATTGAGCTGCACGCGGCCCTGGGACGGGTATTCTTCGCTGACATACACGCCGCGACGTTTGGTGGTCATATCCATCACAGCCCCATAGTACTCGGTCGGCGTAAAGATCTGAATATTCATCCAGGGCTCGCGGACCTCGGTGATCGTGCTTTCATCCGGCAGGAAGGCTGGCGATTCGATCTTAAGGCTGCTGCCGTCCCGCATGACGATCTCGTATTCAACCGAGGGAGCAGTGATAATAATATTCAGGTCGTACTCGCGCTCTAGGCGTTCCTGGATGATCTCCATGTGGAACATCCCCAAAAATCCGCAGCGGAAGCCAAAATTAAGGGCCTGGGAAGTTTCCGGTTCAAAAAT
>DNGN01000296.1 GCA_003486225.1 Chloroflexota bacterium | reverse complement strand
AGGGTGAGCACATCCACCTCTGTACGGAGTTTTTTGAGATGTTCCTTGTGCGTCACACCAAACCGCTGTTCTTCATCGATGATCACCAAACCAAGATCCTTGAAGCTTATATCAGGCTGGATCAACCGGTGAGTGCCGATGATGATATCCACCGTTCCCTCAGAAAGCTGGTAGGCAATCTGGCGCTGCTCGGCTTGCGTGCGAAAGCGTGAGAGCATTTCAACTTTTACAGGAAAAGCTGCCAAGCGCTGGCGAAAAGTACGGAAATGCTGCTGGGCCAGAATGGTCGTGGGCACCAGGATACCAACCTGTTTGCCACTCATCACTGCCTTGAATGCAGCCCGAAGAGCAATTTCCGTTTTACCATAGCCGACATCCCCACATATCAACCGGTCCATGGGGGTATTTCTTTCCATATCCAGTTTAACTTCTTTTAAGACCTGGAGTTGGTCTTCGGTTTCGATATATGGGAAGCTGGCTTCCAATTCTTTTTGCCACGGGGAATCCAGATTGAATGAAAAACCGCTCGTGAGGTGCCTTTTTGCATACAATTCGAGCAGTTCTTCAGCTACATGCTCTACAGCTTTTTGTACCTTAGCCTTGATCCGACGCCATTCGTTGGCTGAAAGGCGGGTAATGGCTGGGCGGTGACCGCGCGCTCCGACATACCGGCTGACCCTATCGGCTTGGTGCACGGGAACGAAGAGCTGGTCATTCTCCGCGTATTCTATGCAGAGGTATTCCGTGCGAACTCCTTCGATCTCTCGTTCCACCAGGCCTTTAAAATATCCGATACCGTGGTCAATATGCACGACCAGGCTGTTTATTTCAAGATCGGCATAATTTGCCTCTGGAGGAGGGGCTTGCGGCTGAGGTCTTTGCCTTGGCTGTGGGCGTCGCCATCCGAAAATTTCTCCATCCGTGAGGAGATGGATGGGGGGTTGATTATCCGCTGAAAGTGTAAATCCGTCTGTCAGACTGCCCTGATAAAATACAGGGGCTTTTTGTTCCTGATGGAAAACGCTCTCTTCCCAAACATCTTTGAGTCTGGCAGCTTGTCTCGATATGATGACGGTATCATCGCCGTTTGCGAGAGTCTGATTGACATGTTCTACAAAGGGTTTTAATTGCCCGCCAAATCGGGGATTTGTGGAGAAGGAAAAGGTCAGGTCAATATCAGGCTGGGTGCTTGAAGGCCCCAAATGGATGGTTTCGTGCATTGAGAGAGCATCCAAGATCTCCGGCATGGTCAGGTAAGGGGTTGGAAAATCTTCGTTAATTTTGCCTTCTTGGATGTAATCGTTTCTCAGTCCGATAGCTTGCTCTTCAAATTGTTCGATGATCTCCAAAAAAGCCTGGTAATCATCGAATAAAATCAAGCAATTTTTGGGGATATAATCGAAAACACTGCTAGAGTTTGGATGCAAGACTGGGATATGGAATTCTGAAAAAACAGAGCCATCAGGACTGCCACTTTCGGGCAGTAAAAATTCACGTGCAGGTGCAATGAGGATGCGGTCAATTTTATCCTTGGTACGCTGCGTGCCCGGTGTGAACTGGCGGAAACTTTCCAATTCATCACCAAAGAGTTCGATCCTAACAGGTAGTTGTTCCGATGGAGGCCAAATATCCAGTATCCCACCTCGCCTGGCAAATTGCCCGGGAACCGAAACCGTTGAACTTGGCTCATAACCCATTCGGACCCAGTTCTCAACGGTTTGGGACATATCCAACCTTTGGCCAAGTTTTAAGGAGCGGGTCACTTTAACAAAATCACGTTTCGGAAGGGTTTTAGACATTACTGCGCGGGTAGGCGCAACCACTATGGGCGGTGTTTGAGGTTTGTGGCTCCCTGGAATTTGGGCAGCAGCCAATGTGGTAAGGGTCAGAATACGTTCCCTGCGGGTATTTTCACCCCAATCTAAATTCTCGTAAAAGAGCGAGGTAGGTTCTGGGAAGAGCAACTTGACTGCATCTGGTACCCAGATTTTCAATTCGTCTGAAAGGGATAACGCCCGGTCCGTTTTTTGGGTGATCAACAAGATAGGTTGCTGAGCCGCTGCATGTAACGCAGACAGTACCGGCAGGCGTGCAGCCCGCATCAATGCCATTTTCGTCGGGCTTTCCGCAGACCTGGAAGAGTTTAGAAAAGCTTCAAATGCAGGAAGTTTTTGTATGAGAGGGGGGATACTTTTCATGGGCTCTTTTGATTATACTTATTCATAGCCATATGGATATCGTTTCGGATAAATTCCAGGACTGCGTCTACCGCCCTATCGAGTATGAAAGGGAGCACTGTTTTTTCTTCCTTGGAGAAAGGTAGAAGCACGTATGCCGGGGTTTCCATCCTGCCCGGTGGCCGGCCAATCCCAATTCGCAGTCTGGGAATTTGATCGGTACCCAGCGACTGTATGATCGAAGCCATGCCTTTTTGCCCAGAAGAACTTCCTTCTGGGCGGATGCGAAGAACCTCAAAATCCAGATCTGCATCATCGTATATCACGAGCATATTCTCAAAGGGAACTTTATAGAACCTGGCAAGCGCACCCACAGCTTGCCCGGAGTTGTTCATGAATGTGCGTGGTTTGGCCAAAATCAGCTTTTGGTCTTGATATTGGGTTTGGGTAACCATCGCCTGGCTTTGCATCCTGCGGAATTCTGCCCCCAAATGTTTGGCTAGCTGGTCAAGAACCATAAACCCAATATTGTGCCTGGTTTCTGTATATTGTTTACCGGGATTTCCTAATCCCGCAATCAGGAAAACTTTTTTATCTTCTGTCATGGGTTGGTGCACTGATAAATTATTAGTTGAACATAAGAGCTTCATGGCCCGTTTAATTATACTCGCTGTCCGCGGTAATTTGGTTTGACCTTTGCAAACTTCTTTGACCGTGGGTGAATGTTATAAATTAATTACGGGTTTTCTGTGCCCGGTAAAGCAGGAAAATGATAAATATAACTATCCCAGCCAGGCTGCCTTGGACGATGGCTTTTTGGACGTTCGCCAGGGTGACTGAAACAGGATTGGGCTCCAGGGGCGTGGGAGACACCCTTTGGACGGTGGTTGGTGTGGGTGTAANNAAGAATCAAGATCTTTTACGTCAATGGTACCGGAGATTTGTAGCAAACCCTGGACGGCTTCACCTGGCAGGGGAACTGAGATTTCCACAACAGGCTGTTCTGCTTCTTGGGCCTGGATACCCTTTGGCATGGGAAAAGAAAGAATGAAGATCAGGAGAATGATAAATGATTTTACTCTGGTCATTGCAAGGTTCGAGTTTATCATGAAGGATACTGGGGGTCAATTGTGGGGTGAATAATCATCGTCAGATATGAGATTTTGGGTACACACCTGTCTCTGACAATGAATAGGTCATTCCTTTTTGCAATTGTAGGTTGATTATGGTAAACTCATTTAGGTAAAGTACGGGATACATACCATTACACCAAAAAGGAATTTATCAATGACCGATACACTCGCTGATAAAATGGTGGCCCGATTGCGTGATATGCAAATAGCCTCATCAGACATTATCGCTTCTGCTGTGGTGTCTGTTGACGGGCTGACGATGGCTTCTGCACTTCCACAAGAGGTTGAAGAAGACCGGGTAGCTGCCATGTCTGCAGCCATGTTAAGCCTTGGCGAACGAATTGCAGGCGAGTTAGGTCGGGGTGGTCTGGATGAAGTTTATATCCGGGGAGAAGATGGTTATGTATTACTCACTGCGGTGGGAGATGAGGCGGTGCTGACTGCCCTGGCCCGAAATGAAGCCAAATTGGGGATGATCTTTCTGGAAATGCGCAGAGCTGCAGAGGATCTAGAAAAACTTGTAGGATGAGTAATCACCAAATCTTTCTTTTTTTAACCGGGTGGGGAGGGGCAACTAAATCCCTCCCCACTTCTCTATTAATGGTTCATTTACCAAAAATCCTTGGAAAACAATAACATGAAGACCAAATATATTTTTATTACCGGCGGGGTTGTCAGTTCAGTGGGGAAGGGGGTTTCAGCGGCAGCATTGGGGCTACTTCTCAAAGAACGAGGTTATACCGTCTCTGTACAAAAACTGGACCCTTATATCAATGTCGACCCAGGCACCATGAACCCTTATCAGCACGGTGAGGTTTTTGTGCTCGATGATGGTTCGGAGACGGATCTCGATTTGGGCCATTATGAACGATTCATCGATGTCCCCTTGAGCAAGGTGTGCAATGCAACCACCGGGCAAGTTTATGCAGAGGTGATTGCAAAGGAACGACGAGGTGATTACCTTGGTGGAACCATCCAGGTGATCCCGCATATAACGAATGAGATTAAACGGCGCATCAGGCTGGTTGCAGAAACAAGTAATGCCGATATTGTGCTGGTAGAGGTTGGGGGCACGGTCGGTGATATCGAATCCCTGCCATTTTTGGAAGCCTTACGCCAGATGCGGGGAGATGTGGGTAGAAAAAATTCTTATTACATCCATGTTACCTGGCTGCCTATTATTGGGGCAACGAGTGAATTGAAGACCAAGCCGACTCAGCATTCGGTGCGTGAATTACGTTCGATTGGTATTTCTCCCCAGATGATCATTGCCCGATCTGACCATTTTGTGGATGATGATCTTCGGGAGAAAATTGCGCTATTTTGCGATGTAAAGTATGAAGCAGTAGTACCTATGGTCACAACACCAGTGATGTATGAGGTGCCTTTGCTTATGGAAGAGGCAGGTGTGGCAGATGTTGTCCTAGAAGGGCTGAAATTGGAAGCCCGGAAACCTCCCGACCTAACTGCATGGCAAACCGTGGTTGAAGAAGCGAAGAAGAAGCGGCCACGCGTAAGGATCGCTTTGGTTGGAAAGTATGTAGAGCTCAAGGATGCCTACATGAGTGTCCGTGAAGCCCTGAACCATGCTGCCATTCACCTCGGTATTGATCTGGATATTGATTGGATCCATTCGGAAAAAATTGAAAGAGATTATAAGGATTCCGCCCTGTGGGAATCAGTAACCTCAGCGGATGGTGTTTTGGTGCCCGGCGGTTTTGGTGGAAGGGGGATTGAGGGGAAGATCAATGCCATTCAATTTGCGCGTGAAACCAAAACTCCCTATTTTGGCCTTTGTCTTGGTATGCAGCTGATGGTTGTGGAATTTGGCCGAAATGTTTTAGGATTTCCAGAAGCCAATTCGACCGAGTTTAAAAGCAGCAGCCCCCATCCCGTGATCGATTTGATGCCTGACCAGCGCGGTATCGTAGATAAAGGCGCGACAATGCGCTTGGGTTTGTATCCCTGTGATCTCCAATCGGGCAGCCTGGCAGCCGATGCCTATGGTGTGGATCAAGTTATTGAACGCCACCGCCACCGCTTTGAATTTAATAATCAGTTCAGGGATGAGATGGGTAAAGCGGGGATGATCTTCTCTGGTTTATCCCCAGATGAAAGGTTGGTCGAAATTGCGGAGCTGTCAGATCATCCTTTCATGCTTGGGACCCAATTTCACCCTGAGTTCTTATCGCGCCCAACCCGCCCACATCCTTTGTTTGTGGGTTTTCTCAAGGCAGTTTGTGAAAAAGCCGGGGTTAAATATTCAATTTTAACAGAAAGAAGGTAGTAAATGGATCCGAGAATAAAATCAGTTGTTGGTCGTCAAATCCTTGATTCGCGCGGCAATCCGACTGTCGAAGTGGATGTGACCCTGAATGATGGAAGCCGTGGTACAGCGGCTGTTCCCTCAGGTGCTTCGACTGGTGTGCATGAAGCTTTGGAACTGCGTGATGGGGATAAAGCGTATTACTTAGGCAAGGGAGTTACAAAAGCCGTAGGAAATGTCAACCATGCAATCCGAGAGCTTTTGGTTGGAAAAGATGCCCGTCTGCAACGCGATCTGGATTTGGCTTTGCTCGCTATGGATGGGACCAAAAACAAGTCTAGCCTAGGCGCAAATGCAATCTTAGGGACAAGTCTGGCTGTCGCCAAAGCAGCAGCCAAAGCCGTAGGACTTCCTTTATATCGCTATATTGGCGGTGTCTATGCCCATGTTTTACCTGTTCCGATGATGAATATCCTCAATGGAGGAGCCCATACAGGCTGGCAGTCCACAGATGCACAGGAATTCATGGTCATGCCATTGGCTGCAGGCTCGTTTTCTGAGGGGCTGCGCTGGGGCGCTGAAATTTA
>DNGN01000022.1 GCA_003486225.1 Chloroflexota bacterium | reverse complement strand
CTTGGCCACGTCCACCATGCAGTCGTCCTCGTCCAGCACCACCATGCCGCCGGAGCCCATGATCGCGCCGATGTCCTTTAGCGCTTCGTAGTCCACGGGCGTGTCGGCGAGTTCCGCGGGTACACACCCGCCGGAGGGCCCGCCGACCTGGACGGCCTTGAATCCGGCATCAATCTGCGAGAGCAGGTAATCTGTCAGGGCTTCGGTCACCAGATGCATGAACTGAGCCCAGACTTCGGGGTAGGCATACATCAGGGATTTGACATGATGATATTCCTTGGAGGGCCCACCTTCGATGATATAGGATGCAACGGTGAACGGTGCGCCTGAGAACCCGATGAGGGCAACTTCTTCGGAGAGCTCAGTGCGCAAGATGCGGATGGCTTGCATGACGTGCCCCAAGTCGGTGCTGGCATTGATCTTCTGAATGCGCTTCAGATCTGCTTCGGTGCGGAAAGGATTGTTGATCTTGGGGCCTTCGCCTTTGGCAAACTCCAGGTTGAAACCCATCGGCACGATGGGCAGAAGGATATCTGCAAACAAGATGGCGGCATCCACGCCGTGAGCTTTGACCGGCTGCAATGTGACTTCGGCGGCCAGCTCCGGCTGCTCCACCATTTCCAGCAGGGTGAATTTTTCCCGGATGGCACGGTATTCGGCCATATAGCGGCCAGCTTGCCGCATGAACCAAACCGGGGTGGCATCAACGGGCATGCGGTAGCAGGCACGCAGGAATCGTGATCTCAATTCTTTCATGATTAAGCTCCTGCTTCTTTGTAGGCCTGGGGGATGTAGACACAGGCGGGATCGGTTTCGAGGTAATCGCCGGTCAAACCGTAGGCCCGACCGCGCTGGCCTCCACAAACATCGATATATTCACAAACGCCGCAACGACCTTTGAGCTTGCTGGGATCGCGGAGATCGGTGAAGATCGGGTGGTTACGGTAAATGTCCACGACATCATCTTGACGCACATAACCTGCGGTGATCGGCAGGAACCCGGAAGGTTGTATTTCTCCGGTGTGCGAGATGAACAAAAAGCCATTGCCGTCATTGACGCCTTTGCGAGGGCGATTCAGGCCATCGGCGTATTGGAATCCGGCACCCTGGAAGGTGACTTTCTCATCCACGCCCACCTCGGCTTTTTTCCTTTCGATGGCCACCCGGCGGTACATGGGGGCTGCAGTGCCTTTGATGTCGAACGGTGAATCCTTTGATAAATCGTAGAGCCAGTTAAAAACCTCTTCATGGCGCTCGGCAGAGATCATATACTGCGCCTGAGCACGGCCAGTGGGCACCATGAAGAACACCGACCACTGGACTGCACCGACTTCTTCGATAAACGGCACCATGTCTGGCAACAGGTCGACGTTGAATTTGCTGACGGTGGTGTTGACCTGAACACTGAGGCCGACTTCTTTGGCGCGATGCAGGATGTCCATGGTGCGCTGCCATGAGCCTTCCACCTGGCGAAATTTGTCATGGACTTCTGCGCTGGGGGCATCCAGGCTTAAAGCGATGCGGCGGATACCTGCTTCTTTGGCCTGCTGCAAGCGCTCCGTGGTCGGCAGGGCGGTGGCGGTGGGGGTCAATGAGCAGCGCAAACCTTTCCCGGCGGCATAGGCGATGATCTCAAAGAGATCCCGGCGCATCATGGGATCTCCGCCGGTGAAGATCAGGATCGGGCTGCCAAACTCGGTCAGGCGGTCGATGAGCTGAAAGGCTTCCTGGGTGGTGAGTTCGTTCTGGTCCCGCTGGTGGATGGCGTCTGCGCGGCAGTGGACACAGGCAAATGCACAGGCCCGGGTGACTTCCCAAGCGATGGTGAAGGGTGCCTGGTCGAAATCGGCGATCACCATGCGATTATCGTGGTACTGCCGTTCTGCGGCAGCATTGGTGGATAGTTGACTTGTTTGGGTCATGGTTACTCCAATAATTTAATTAGCCAATGAGCCACTGTGCGGCTTCTTTGGCGTGGTAGGTCAGGATCAGGTCTGCGCCGGCACGCTTGATGGAGGTGAGGGTTTCGAGCACGACTCCTCTTTCATCAATCCAGCCCTGTGCGGCAGCGGCTTTCAGCATACTGAACTCTCCGCTGACGTTGTAGGCTGCCAGGGGCAGCTCTGGAAAGGATTGTTTGACCTGGTGGATGATATCCAGGTAGGGCAGGGCTGGTTTGACCATCAGCATATCTGCGCCTTCCGCAACGTCCAAGGCTGCTTCTTTGAGCGCTTCCTGGCGGTTTGCAGGATCCATCTGGTGAGATTTCCGGTCGCCAAAGCTGGGTGGGGATTCGGCTGCTTCCCGGAAGGGGCCATAGTACGAGGAAGCGTATTTGACCGCATAAGAGAGGATGGGCAACTGTTCAAATCCGGTCTGGTCCAGTGCGGAGCGTATGGCAGAGACCATACCGTCCATCATGCCGCTGGGGGCGACGATATCGGCTCCGGCCTGGGCATGAGATACGGCGACCTGCCCCAAAATTTCGAGTGTTGGATCGTTGAGGACATAATCCTGGGGCAGGCTGGGGGATTGAATTTCAGCGCGGTTGAGGACACCGCAGTGCCCGTGGTCGGTGTATTCGCATAGGCAAACATCGGTGATGACGACCAATTCGGGCACAGCATCTTTGATTTCACGAATTGCCTGCTGAACGATGCCGTTCGAAGCGAAGTTCTCTTCTCCGATTGGGTCTTTCTCAGCAGGGATACCGAAGAGGATCACGCCCGGGATTCCAAGGTCAGCAATGTGTTTGGCTTCCTGGGCGAGCAGGTCCACGGACCATTGAAAATTTCCCGGCATAGAGCTAATGGCATGCTTGATACCCTTGCCGTGCCGTACAAAAAGGGGGTAAATGAAATCCATGGGGTTGATCTCGGTTTCCCGGAGCATGGCGCGTAAATTTTGGCTGGCTCGCAGCCGCCTGGGCCGGGAAACGGGAAAAGCAGGAAAATGGCTTCCGCTCATATTTTGTGCTCCGCGTAATATTGGATTAAGGCTTGCAGCAAGCCTTCTGTGGTGTAATCTTCAGGAACGACTTCAACCTGGTAACCTTTGGCCCGGGCAGCATTTGCTGTGATGGGCCCAATACAAGCTGTAATGGGATTCCCTGGCAGATGCAGAGGATCCAGGCCCTGCTCGAGCATGATCTGGAAAAAATTCTCCACGGTTGAAGGACTGGTAAAGGTCAAAATGTGTGTGCCTTTGGCAATTTCTGCGAGGACTTGACTGTCGGGCTGGGAGGGCAGGGTGCGGTAAGCGCTGATGTCGTGTGCGATGCCTCCACCGGCCTGAATGGCTTGCGGCAGGTCGGGACGGGCAAGATCCGCCCGGGCTAATAATACTTTCAGTCCGTTGAGCTCCCCGAGACCGGGCAAAATGGCTTCGGCGATGAACTCATCGGGAACGAAATCGGCGCGGAACCCCTTTTCTGCTAATGCGGTGGCTGTCTTGGGCCCGATGCATGCCAGCTTGAGATGTTCCGGCAAGTCCTGAATGCCTAAGGCTGCCAACCGGTCCCAGACCGCTGCCACGCCGTTGACACTTGTGAGGACGAACCAGTGGTAGCGGGAAAGGTTTTGCAGTGCTTCGTCCAGTTCGTGGTTATCCTCCATAGGAGAGATCTCGATGACCGGGAAGCAAAATGGAATGGCACCTTTTGATGCGAGTATGTCGGTAAACTGCTGACATTGTTTTTGGGGTCGGGTAACGACCACCCGCCTGCCGCTGAGATCAGCCATTCAGCACCTCACGGGCCCCTTGCTGAAGGGCCTGGCGCGCCAACTCTTCTCCAAGCGCCTGGGGGACCTGACCTATCCCACTGACTTCAATTTTTTGAGAACCGTTGGTTGCGATGACCAGGCCATTCATGTGGATGGTCTGATTTTCAACCCAGGCATACGCACCAACCGGGATTGAGCATCCTCCCCCTAAAGCCATTAGAAAAGCTCTTTCTGCCTTGACGGCACGGGCTGTATCGATATCGTTCAGGATCTCCAAAAAAGTTTGAACTCTCGTGTCTCCTGCGCGGCATTGGATGCCTAATGCCCCCTGGCCAGGTGCGGGCAGCATGCGTGCGTAAGGGAGATAAGATGCGATATGGGACTCCAGGCCCAGACGGGTGAGGCCGGCAGCAGCCATGACCGCGGCATCGTACTGGCCTTCTTCAACCTTACGGATGCGTGTTTCTACATTGCCGCGGATTGATTTTATCTGGAGATCTGGGCGGTGGTGGAGAATCTGGGCTTGCCGGCGAAGGCTGGAGGTTCCAACGACAGCCCCCTGCGGCAGAGAGTCCAGCGAATAGCCTGCAGGGCAAACCAGGACATCGCGTGGGTCTTCCCTGAGAGGAACAGCACCTACAGTTAAACCCGGGCTGTCTTCAACCGGGAGGTCTTTTAGTGAATGGACGGCAACATCTACACTTCCGGCCAATAATTCAGCTTCAAGTTCCTGGGTGAAAAGCCCCTTGCCGCCGATCTCGGGCAATGGTTTGTCGAGGACTTTGTCTCCACGGGTGGTGATGACATGTTCTTCACAAACCAGATCGGGAACTGCAATTTGAAGCAAGCTGATGACGTAATTGGTCTGCCAGCGAGCGAGGTTGGAAGGACGGGTGGCGAAAATAAGCTTATTCATGATGATTATTTCTTCCGTTCTTGCCGGTCAGGCCGAATAACTCACTGACGGCAATGGCGTATTTTTCTGCGTTGGGGCCATTGGCTTCCTGGCGCAGCCGAATGGTAGGTTCGTGCAGGATTTTTTGGACGATGGCATGGGTGAGAGCCCGAATGCGCTCCTGCTGTTTTGGGTCGATTCCTTCAAGCTGCCTAAAGGCTTTTTCCAATTCCTGCTGACGGATCGCATCCGCCTGCTGCCGGATGCCCGTAATCACCGGCACCACCCNNTCCGGGGCGACATCCCTTGGCACGGCAATATCAATGATGACTAACGGTTGGTTGGGGCGGTCTGCCATTATTTGCTCTATCAACCCAGAGTGAATAATTGTGTGTGGTGCACTGGTTGAGCTTAGCAAAATATCCGTCTTTTCAAGGGCACCGGCCAGATTTTCCATTGTCCCGGCATGGCCGTCCCATTTTTGCGCTAAACTGCAGGCGCTGTTGATCGTGCGGCTGATGACGATAAATTTATTTGCCCCTCTTTTCCTGAGAGATTCGATGGCCAATTCGGCCATCTCCCCGGCACCCAAAAGCGTGATCTGGGCGTTAGAGAGGTCTCCCAAAATCTGCTCTGCTACACTGGCTGCGAGGGATGAAACCGAAAGCGAGTTTTCGCTGATGGCTGTTTCGGATCGAACTCTTTTCCCGGTATGGATGGCACTTTGAAATAACTTGGACAAATGTTTTCCACAGGTTTGGGTTTTCAACCCGCTTTCATAGGCTTCGGTGACCTGCCCTAAAATCTGGGGCTCTCCGAGTACCATCGAATCCAATCCCGCAGTGACACGCATCAAATGCGAAATAACCTGTTCATCCACCAACCTGTAAAAAAGGTGGCTTACCTCTGCCTGAGAAAGGTTGCAGTACTCCATAAGGGCTGTTTCTATTTCGGAAAAAATGGGCTGCTCTGCAACGGTGAATATTTCGACCCGATTGCAAGTTGATAAGATAACCAATTCAAGGATACGATTTTGGGTTTTTAACAGAAGTTGATTCCAAAATTCTTCCGTCTGCTGTTCATCGAAAGCCAGTTTCTCTCTCGTACTTACATCGGCAGTATGGTGATTGATGCCAAGACAGTGTAGCCGCATATTTCCTCGAATTCTTCTCTTAAATAGATCGCCAAAATGTAGAAGAGCATAGTCATATTAATATCTCCAATCAAAACTTTGTAGGTAGGTTTTAAAAACTTTTATAGGTTTAGGTATATTTTTGTGAAAATAAGGACAAATGCCCGAGTGTAAAGGGACATTTGTCCTTTTGGTGTGAAAACTTGCGTTCGCTGAGAATCTAATTTTAGAAATTCATCTACAATCAGTCGAAAAACCCAATGGTTNNACTTGGCATTAGATCTCCCGCATTGCTTCCATCAGGGAAAGTTTCCAATCGGGTAAATCGATATTAAAAGTTTTTTCAAACCTGGTACAGTCTAGACCGGAGAAAGCAGGGCGCTGGGCTGGTGTTTGGAAGTCTGCGCTTTTGGCTCTTAATAATTCTGTGGTTTTCTGCTCCGTTTTGTTCGGATCCAGTTCAAGGATGGCTTTGGCCCAGTCAAACCTGGAGACGGCACCTTTTCCGACCAGGTGGTAAATGCCATTCAATTGACTGAAAAAAGCAGGCCAATCACCAACGCTTTTTTCAATAATTTGAGCTGTTTTCTCCGCTACCAACCTTGCCCATGTTGGGTTACTTATTTGATCATCCACAATGCGTAGTGTTTCATGTATTCTGCTCCAATCCAAGATGCTTCGTAAGAAGCAGGGATGTGAGTTACTGTAAACCCAGCTTAGGCGAAATATTAGATGATCTGCCCCGGATTGAATGATTTTTTCCTCTCCGAGCAATTTGCTTTTCCCGTACACATTGATAGGATTTGGGTGGTCTATTTCTGTGTATAGCCGATCCTTTTTGCCATCAAAGACATAATCCGTGGAATAATGAATTAAGGGAGTGTTCAGCATTTTTGCTGCTTGAGCTATGGCTTCCACAGCATAGGCATTTATTCTAAATGCCATCTTGGTATGATCTTCCGCTTGATCGACTGCTGTGTAGGCCGCCGCGTTAACGATTAAAGCCGGTTTGAGAGATATTACCAGTTCATATAGCTGGCCTGGATCGTTGAAATCGACCTCCGGATAATCGAAGGCTTCAAGGTTATAGTGGGCCAAATTTTTATTTAGCTGTGAGCCGAGCTGACCTGTTTTGCCAAATAGTAAAATTTTAGGCGCTGACATAAAACTTCCTTAAAAATTTCTGAAATTTTGAGGCTACCAGGATAAAAAAAGTTGCCGCGATTGGTGGAAAAACATCTCGCTGAACAAACGGCTATCGAGGAAATTTATTGTTTAATATTTGCGACAAGCTTCTGGAGATAGTGCCGGTAGTTGTTGTCTCCCATCTGTGCCACTAATTTTTTTAGATCGTCATGCGAGATGAAACCGCGACGGAAGGCGATTTCTTCCAAGCAGGATACCATCATGCCTTGCCGCTCTTCGATTGCCTGGACAAATTGTGCTGCCTGAAGTAAGGCTGTGGGTTGTCCAGCATCTAACCATGCGACACCCCGACCCATCAATCCAACTTTCAATTTACCCATTTCGAGATAGATACGATTTAAATCCGTGATCTCAAGTTCGCCACGAGCGGAGGGTTTTAGGCTTTCAGCATATTCTACAACGTGTTGGTCGTAAAAATATAAGCCTGGAACTGCATATCTGGATTTGGGGACCTGCGGCTTTTCTTCCAGGCTAAGGGCGGTAAACTGCTCGTCAAATTCAACAACCCCGTAGCGTTCTGGGTCGTTGACTTCGTACGCAAATATTTGGGCACCATCATTCAATTCGGCAGCTGCCATAAGATCCGCGGGTAAATCGTGACCGAAAAAAATGTTGTCACCCAAGATCAGGCAGACAGGCGAATTATTGATAAAGTCTTTTCCCAATATAAAAGCTTCCGCGAGTCCTTTTGGTTCTGGTTGTTCCACATAGGAGAAATTTAGGCCCCATTGTTCCCCGGTCCCTAATAAGCGCCTGAAAGACGGTAATTGGACGGGATCGCTGATAACCAATATATCTCTGATGTTTGCGAGCATTAACATAGAGAGCGGATAGTAAACCATGGGCTTATCATAAACAGGCAATAGCTGTTTGCTAACCGCCATTGTGAGGGGGTACAAGCGCGTTCCATGCCCCCCAGCTAAAATAATCCCTTTCATTTTGTAATACCC
>DNGN01000289.1 GCA_003486225.1 Chloroflexota bacterium | reverse complement strand
TTGGCCGCCATTCTTGCTGCAGGGGTTAAACCCGCGCCTTCTAAACATACCCTGCCCGCGCTGGAGAAGGGATAAACCGGGCACCTCCCCCGAGCTAAGGCATGAAAAAAGGCTGGAGATCTCCAGCCTTGAAATTTGACCAATCAGAATCAGCTTTACAGCAATCCGGTCATTAAAGTCAGCACGACCCCACCCGCTACCACGCTCCCAAGCTGGCCGGCAGTATTGGCCCCCATGGCGTGCATCAGCAAGAAGTTTTCGTAATCATCCTCCTGCCCCACGCGCTGGACGATGCGCGCCGACATGGGGAATGCGCTGATCCCGGCAGCCCCGATCAGGGGATTGAATTTTTTCCCCGTGATGAGGTAAAGCAGCTTGCCAAACAGCACCCCGCCAGCCGTATCGATCACGAATGCCAGCAGTCCCATGCCCAGGATGAGCAGCGAATCGGTGCGGATAAAACTCTCCGCGGTCATGGTGCTGCCTATTGCCAGCCCCAGGAAGATGGTGGTCACATTTGCAATCTCGTTTTCAGCGGCTTTCTGCAGGCGTTCTACCACACCTGATTCGCGCAGCAGGTTGCCAAACATGAGGGTAGCGATCAATGGGGATGCCTGGGGGGACAACAGCGAAACCACCAGGGTAACGCTGATGGGAAACAGGACACGGGCTGTTTTGGAAACCTCTCGCTGGGAATACGGCATGCGGACCTTGCGCTCTTTTTCTGTTGTCAGCAAGCGCATGACAGGCGGCTGGATGATGGGTACCAACGACATATAGCTGTAGGCTGCAACCGCAATGGGCCCCAGTAAGTGCGGCGCCAGTTTGGAGGACACGTAGATGGCGGTGGGCCCGTCAATTGCCCCGATGATCCCAATGGAGGCGGCTTCGTTCAGCTCAAAACCCATCGCCAGGGCCAGCAGCAGGGTGCCAAAAATGCCAACCTGACCGGCTGCCCCGAGTAAAGCCATGAAGGGTTTTTCCAGCAAGGGACCAAAATCGGTCATGGCCCCGATTCCAATAAAGATCAGCAGCGGGAAGAGTTCGTTCCGGATCCCTGAATCGAACAAAAGCGCCAGCAGCCCGTGAGCTTCGGGGTCCGCGATCCCAGTCAGCGGCAAGTTGGTGAGGATGGCGCCAAATCCGATCGGGATCAGGAGGACCGGTTCGTAATCCTTGGCAATCCCAAGGTAGAGCAGGACACCCCCCACTCCGATCATCAGCAGGCTTTTCCAGGTCAGCAAGCTGACAGCAGAGAACAGATCAAGCAGTGCGTTCAGTTCCATAACCAGCTGGCCTTAGTTTTCCAGGCGGACCAAAACATCGCCATATTTGACGGATTGTCCGCTTGAAACTTCAATGCTTTTGACCACACCAGGCGTCGAGGCCCGCAGCACGTTTTTCATTTTCATTGCCTCCAACACGCACACTTCCTGTCCAATACTGACCGGATCGCCTATTTTTACACTGATCTGTACAATATCTCCCGGCATTGGGGCGGTGACCTGGCCAGCGCCGGCTGCAGTTGGCCGGCTGGCGGGTGTGCTGGGCTGGCTTGGAAGCGGCGGAGGAATAGGGGCTGCTTTCGGTGCCGCGCTGGGGGCTTCTTGTCCAGTGGCTTCCGCCATGCTTACCCGGTGAAGATTGCCATCCACTTCGATTTCCAAATCACCCCCGGCGAGCTCCTGAATTTTCACAGAATAGGTTTGTCCGTCGACAATTAATGAGAATTCTTTTTGTGATGATGTGACCATGTTGTTTTTTTATTATGCCTTTTCTTTCTTACGCCATCGTTTCCCCGGCCCTTCTTCAAGCTGTTTGCCCAGGTCGGATGAGCGTTTATTTTGCCAATACCACCAGGCTGCAGCAAGCGCCACCACCCGTTGTTTTGAGTCTTCGCTCTCAGGGACACTTTCCGCTGAAACCGGCGTGGTTTCTTCTTCCTTTTGGGGGGCTGGGAAGAAAACCTGGAGCAGGGTGATCACAAGGATCAACAACCCCAAGGCCAAGAAAGTGATCACGATCCCATACAAGCTTAGCTGTAACCCTGTGCTGAATGCTTCCATGCCCTCTCCTATAGCGGGATGTTCCCGTGCTTTTTGTCGGGCGAGACGCTGCGTTTATCTCGCAGCAATTCCAGGGCAGCAATCAGGCGCTGGCGGGTCTCGGCGGGCTCGATGATATCATCCACATGACCGCTGGCGGCAGAGACATAGGGACTGGAAAATACGTCCTTATATTCCTGCACCAGCTTTTGCCGTTCAGCCTCTGGTGATTCACTTTGATTGATCTGTTTCGAGTACAGGATATTGATCGCCCCATCTGCACCCATCACCGCGACCTCGGCAGTAGGCCAGGCCAGCACCAGATCGGTGCGGATGTATTTACTGCTCATCACGATGTAGGCTCCCCCATAGGCTTTACGGGTGATGACCGCGATCTTTGGCACAGTTGCCTCGGAATAGGCATATACAATCTTGGCCCCATGCCGGATGATACCGCCGTGTTCCTGGTTTACGCCCGGCANNGCGATCTTGTCCGAGGAATCGATATCCAGCACACCTGCCAGGTGCATAGGCTGGCTGGCCACCACCCCGACGGTCTGACCATGCAGGCGGGCAAAACCAACCACGGCGTTCTTGGCAAAGTGTTCGTGGACCTGCAGCAGTGATCCCTGATCAAAGATCAGATCAATCACCTGGACCATATCATAGGATTCCGAGGGGTCCAAGGGTACGATGGTGTTCAGCCTGCTTTCGGCGCGGTAGGGGTCATCGTCGGGAGAGGCTGCGGGTGCAGGCTCGGCGTTGTTGGCGGGCAGATAACCCACCAGCTTGCGCGTCAGGCGCAGGGCATCTGCTTCATCGGCAGCCAGAAAATGAGCCACCCCGCTGACAGAGTTGTGGATCACTGCTCCCCCGAGGGTCTCCTGATCGACTTGCTCGCCGGTGACAGTTTCGATCACTTTCGGCCCGGTGATGAACATGTGGCTGACATCCTGGGTCATGATGACGAAATCGGTCAGGCCTGGGGAATATACCGACCCACCGGCACACGGCCCCAGCATGACACTGATCTGCGGTACCACACCAGAGGCCTGGGTGTTCCTGAAGAATAATTCTGAGAAGGCCGCCAGGCTGTAAACCCCTTCCTGAATGCGAGCCCCAACCGAATCCATTAGGCCAATTACCGGCACCCCCGAATCCATGGCCAGGTCAAAGATCTTGGAAACCTTCTGCCCTTGCACCTCGGAAAAGGAGCCGCCCATAACGGTGAAATCTTGTGAGTAGATGCACACCACTCGCCCATCAATCTTGCCAAAACCGATGACTACACTGTCTCCGGCGATCTTCTTCTCATCCAGACCAAAGTCCTGGTGGCGGTGTGTCCAGTAGGAGTCGATCTCCTGGAAGCTGCCTTCATCAACCAGTTGCTGGATCCGTTCTCTGGCGGAAAGTTTACCCTTGGCGTGCTGGGTGTCTATTCGCGCCTGTCCTCCTCCAAGACGGGCTTTTGCCTGTTTTTCTTTCAATTCTTTGATCAAAGACTCGTGAGATATTGCTTTGTCGTGCTGCGTAGTATCTCTCTGATCAGACATCTGTTCTCCTTGTTATTTTCAAGATTTCCTTGTAATACTAACTCCGTTATTATACAATGTATGCGGTAACTAGACCTATAGATGCAGGATCGCTTTGCACAATTCCTGCCGTGAAAAAATTTGCCCTAAGAGAGGACCTGCCTATGAAACCAGCCCCGTTTGAGTATCTTTCTCCAACGACCCTGCTTCAAGTACTAGAGAGTAAAGCCGAACATGGCGATGAGGCGAAACCACTCGCCGGAGGGCAGAGCCTGATCCCTGCCATGAACTTCCGGGTATCTCAACCTGCTGTGCTGATCGATCTCAATAAAATAGAAGAGTTGCGTTATATCCGCTCCCAGGATGGAGAGCTTCGGATTGGTGCCATGACCATCCAGGCAGATGTCGCAAGCAGCCCGCTGGTTGCTGAACTGCAGCCTTTGATCTCTGAAACCATGCCGAATATTGCCCATCCGCAGATTCGCAACCGCGGCACTTTCGGCGGCAGCCTGGCGCATGCAGATCCGGCGTCTGAACTGCCGGTTGTGGCCACGGCGCTCAATGCGCGCTTCAAAGCGCAATCCACACGCGGAGAACGCTGGATTGATGCTGAAGAATTTTTTATCACCATGTTTACCACCGCCCTTGAACCAGATGAAGTGCTCACCGAGATAGCTTTTCCTGCCTTTTCCAAAAATATGGGCTGGTCGTTTCTGGAGGTCACCCGCCGGGCTGGGGATTATGCCATGGCAGGTGTGGCTGCACTGGTCAGCTTAGATGCAGAATCCATCTGCCGGGAGGCTCGTTTGGTATACCTGAATGTCGGGGATAAAGCCATGGATGCCCGGCAAGCCGCAGCTGTGCTGACAGGTGAAAAAATCACCCCGCAGCAAATTGAAGCTGCTGCACAGATCGCTGCTGAACAGGAGATTGATCCCTTTGGCAGCGTGCATGCCACCCCCGAATACCAGCGCCACCTGGCCAAAGTGCTCACCCGCCGCGCCCTGCAGACGGCTTTGTCGAGAGCCCAATCCCAACTCACTGGAAGCTAGAGGAAGAACAGCAATGAGCAACTATGTAGAGATACAGTTTAATTTGAACGGCAGCCCGCACATGGCTCAGGTGGAGCCGCGGATGCTGCTCGTGGATTATTTGCGCCATGAAGCCAAGCTCACCGGTACCCATGTTGGCTGCGAGCAGGGCGCTTGCGGAGCTTGCACCATTCTGGTGGATGGCAGAGCGGTACGCTCGTGCCTGATGTTCGCTGTCCAGGCGGATGGTCGTGATATCCGGACGGTAGAAAGCCTGGCGGACAGCCCGCAACAACTTCACCCGCTGCAAGAGGCATTCCGTGAAGCACACGGCCTGCAGTGTGGTTTCTGCACTCCCGGTATCCTGATGACGATGGTGCCTTTCCTCAAAAACAACCCGGCTCCCACAGAAGAACAGGTGCGGGAAGCCCTGTCCGGGAATTTGTGCCGCTGCACAGGTTACCAGCATATTGTGGATGCCGTGTTGCTGGCAGCTGAAAAAATGGGATAAATGCAGGGGGGATCGCCCCTGCTTTTTGTGAACAGGTTATCCGTTCCGTAGAATGGCTAGCCTGCTCACAGGATCATTGAAAGTGTAAAAAAGAGAGGAGTTTATGGATTTCGATAAGGCGAATCAAATTGCAGTGGAGAGAATGATGTCTGCCCGCCCAATCTTGAAGGGCGTTGCAACAGCCCGAGATGTGGTCCCGGGTATGAAAGATAACCTCATTATGCATGCCGGTCCACCGATTGAGTGGGAGCGTATGTCTGGCCCGATGCGTGGTGCTGTCATTGGCGGGTTAATTTTTGAAGGCCTGGCCAAAGATGAAAAGCAGGCTGTCGGAATGGTTGAGAGCGGGGAGGTTGAGTTTGACCCCTGCCACCACCATGCCAGTGTTGGCCCCATGGCTGGCGTGACCACTGCCTCGATGAAGGTGTATGTGCTGGAAAACGAGACTCACGGAAACAAGGCCTTCTCTAACCTGAATGAGGGCTACGGCAAAGTGCTGCGCTATGGGGCTTTTAGCCCGGAGGTGATCGAAAAATTGCACTGGATGAATGACGTATTGGGCCCGTCTCTGGCAGATGCGCTGGAAGCCAACCCGGACGGCATGGATATCCGCGCTTTGCTGGCCGAATCGCTGCACATGGGTGACGAGGGCCACAACCGTAATAAGGCCGGTTCGATCATCTATACGGCCAAGCTGGCCCCCTGGATCGTGAAGGTCACTCCCGACCGGGAGACAGCGGCCAAGATCATCCAGTTCCTCTACGATAACGCCCTCAGCGTGCTCAACCCGGTGATGGCTGCCTGCAAGGCCATGGCTGATGCCGGGCATGGCGTGGAAGGCAGCTCTGTGATGACCACCATGGCCCGAAATGGGACAGACCTTGGCATTCGCGTCAGCGGCCTTGGTGACCAGTGGTTTACTGGCCCTGTGGGTCAGCCAGATGGTTTGTACTTCCCCGGTTTTACCGCCGCAGATGCCAGTGGAGATATTGGCGACAGCACAATCACCGAAACAGCCGGGATTGGCGCTTTTGCGATGGCTACCGCACCTGCTATCGTAACCTTTATCAGCGGCACCCCGAAAGATGCGATCAACGCCTCTCTGGAGATGTACGAGATCACTGTGGGTGAACACAGTGCCTTTACGATTCCGTCCCTCGATTTTCGCGGCACGCCAGTAGGCGTGGACATCCGCAAGGTGATCGAACTGGGAATTACGCCCCGCATCAATACCGGTATTGCTCACAAAGAGGCTGGTGTTGGTCAGGTTGGCGCTGGTTTGGTACGACCGCCCATGTCTGTATTCGAAGATGCACTTGTTGCATTTGCCCAAAAATACTTATCCTGAAGGAGATTCTTGATGAAAATTTATGACCTGTCTCAACCCTTAAACCAGGACTGCTCGTTCTGGCCTTTTTACCCGCCATTTGAGGTGAAATATTTTAAACGCAAATCTGAGCATGGTGTTAATGCACAGTATATCCAGACCTCCAACCATATGGGAACACACCTGGATGCCCCCCGCCATTTTGTGACCAATGGCAAGACCATTGACGAACTGCCGTTGGAATGGCTGCTGGGACCTGGCGTGATCGTGGACCTGAGCGATGCCCTTGATGAGCTGGATATCTTTACCCCGGAAATGATTGAAGAGCGCGTGGATGTTCAGAATGGGGATATCCTCTTCATCAACACCGGCTGGCACAAATACACCTTCCTGGCTCCCGATGGCGATGAAGAAAAGTACATTCACCGTCATCCAGGCCCGCACCACAGCATCTGCGAATGGCTGCTGGATAAAAAGATCCACCTGTGGGGCGTGGACATGATTTCCACCGATCACCCGATGAACCTGCCGATTGGCCGATTCCTGGGCAAGGGCGGGTTGGAGCATTGGCAAAAGGTCCGCAAGCAGGTTGAAGAAAAGTTCGGCGGTTCCGATAGAGTGGATGAACTTTTCCCGCCCGAGGCTTACCAGCTGACCCACAACGCCCTCTTCCCGTACGATTGTGTGCATGTCGAAAACCTCGGCGGCGAGATGGGCAACCCCGAACTGCATAACAGGCGCCTCACGATTGGTGCAGTGCCGTGGAAGTTCAAAGGCGGTGAGGCTGCCTTCTGCCGCGCTTTTGCAATGGTGGATTAGCATACCTTAGTAACTATCCTGGAGAGGGGTGGTGTCGATGAGCCCCTCTCCAATCAGCTATCATTAATATTTTTCTGTTTACGAAAAACATTATCGAGTACTGAGCTTGATCAGGAGAAAAATATGGCAACAAAATTCTTTGGCAAACGCATAAAACGCAACGAAGACCCGCGCTTACTGACCGGTAATGCCCTGTATGTGGATGACGTCAACCTGCCGGACATGCTTCATGTGGCGTACTACCGCAGCCCATATGCCCACGCCCGCATTCGCAGCATTGATGTCTCGGCAGCCAGGGAACGCCAGGGGGTGGTTGCTGTTTATACGGCAGCCGATCTGGGAGACTACTGGCGCACCGGTGTGCTGAACGTCTCTCCCCCCCCGATTGAAGGGATTGTCTTTAATGCCCGGCTGCACCCCATCCTGGCTAAGGACAAGGTCTGTCATGTGGGGGAAGCGTTGGTTTGCGTAGTGGCTGAAAGCCGCTATATTGCCGAAGATGCACTCAGCGATATCCTGGTCGATTTTGAAGCCTTACCAGTCCATATTGACCCGCGCAAAGCCTTGGAAGAAGGTGCGGCATTGATCCATGAGGACCTGGAAAACAACATCGCGGCCTATGTGTGCCAGGAAAAAGGCGATTACGAAGCGGCCAAAGCCAAAGCCGACCTGGTGATCAGCCGGGACCTGCTCTATGAACACGGCATTGCTGCCGCGATGGAAAACCGCGGCATCGTGGCCAGTTGGGATGCCAAAGCCGGCAAGTTAACCGTCTGGGATACTACCCAGGCGCCGGTTGTGATCCGCAACGGGCTGGCCGGTATGCTGGGCCTCTCGGAGAACCAGGTTCGGGTCATCGCCCCCTTCATTGGCGGTGGTTTCGGGCCTAAGATCCTGATGTTTTACCCGGAAGAAATGCTCCTGCCGTGGTTATCCATGCAGCTCGGGCGCCCGGTGAAGTGGATCGAAGATCGCAACGAGAATTTCTTTGCCACCACCCAGGAGCGCGGCCAGATCCACGAGGCAGAGATCGCCCTGACCAAAGAGGGCAAGATCCTTGGGGTTAAGGATGTCTTCTGGCACGACAACGGTGCCTACGACCCCTACGGGCTGACGGTCCCGATCAATACCCAATGCACCCTGCTTGGGATGTACGATGTCCCCAATTACTACACCGAATTTACGGCGACCTTTACCAATAAGCCGATTGTCAGCCCCTACCGTGGGGCAGGCCGCCAGCACGGCGTATTTATCATGGAGCGCCTGCTGGATATCGCTGCCAAAGAACTCGGCATGGACAAAACCGAAATCCGCCGCAAGAATTTCATCTCGCCGGATAATTTCCCGCATAACCACCAGATCATTTACCAGGACTTCACCCAGCTGACATATGACAGCGGCAATTACGAGCCGATATTGGAAGAAACCAAGAAGCTGATCGGATATGACGATTTTTACCAAAACCTGAAACCAAAAGCTAAAGCTGAAGGCAAGCATGTGGGATTGGGCTTGGTATGTTACGTGGAAGGGACCGGGATCGGCCCGTACGAGGGTTCCCGCGTCCAGGTGCAGGCCAACGGCCGGGTCAGCGTTGTAACCGGGATCGGCACCCAGGGACAGGGACACTTTACCAGCTTTGCCCAAATTGTCGCCGACCAGCTCGGGGTGGATGTTACCGAGGTGGACATCGTGACTGGCGATACCGACCAGTTCCATTGGGGCGTGGGCACGTTTGCCAGCCGTGGAGCGGTCGTGGCCGGCAATGCGATCAACGCCGCGGCCAAAGCTGTCCGCAAGAAAATCTTGCGGGTGGCCTCCGATGTTTTTGAAGCCGCTGAAGAAGACCTGGAAATTTTGAATGGGGAAGTGCGTGTTAAGGGTGTGCCCTCGAAGTCCATCCCGCTGGGAGAACTGGCTCAGAAAGCGAACCCGCTGCGCGGGGCTGTGAAGCCAGGAACTGAGCCCGGTCTCGAAGCCACCGATTACTTCGGGCCAGAGATGGGTGCCACCGCGGCCGGGGCTCATGCCATGATCGTCGAGGTGGACCCGGAGACCATGCTGGTTGAGATCAAGCGCTACGTGGTGGTCCATGACTGCGGCAAAGTGATCAACCCCCTGATCTTAGACGGACAGGTTCATGGCGGTGTGGCCCAGGGCATCGGGAATGCTTTTTATGAGCAGCTTATCTTTGATGAATCTGGCCAGATCCTGAACGCCTCGCTGATGGATTACCTGCTGCCGACATCCCTGGATGTACCGCGCATCGAGGTTGGGCATAAGGAAACCCCCTCCCCGCTCAATCCCCTGGGTATAAAAGGCGCGGGAGAGGCAGGCGCAATCCCCACCGGACCTCTGTTTGCCCAGGCCGTGGAAGATGCCCTGGAGGGTGTCTTCCCGCTTGAGGTGAGGGAAATCCCGCTCAGCCCGAACCGCTTATGGGAGCTGACCCAGCAGGCCGGAGAATAGCCTGCGGGAAATTCCCAAACAAAGCTGCACTATCAATCTCCGGGAGCCTGCTCCTGGAGATTTTATTAAGTGATGAACACATATCATCAAACCCTACTCTCTGCTGCGCCACGGGCAGCGGCCTGGCTGGGAACCACGCGTTCGGCGCAAATACTGCACATCTTCGATCAGGTCATCAACCTGGTCAACCAGGATGCGCGGGTGGTTTCGATCGTCACCCCGCAGATTGGCAGCGGCCCGTTCTCGCTCATGGTGGCGCAAGGCGGTTTTCATGGTCTGGTCGATGTGATGTCACCTGTTGCTGTTGAGCAGGGTTTGCTGACCATTGGCCGCCTCTCGTTCGATTGCCGGGAGTATAGCCTGTGGGACCCGCAGCCTGCCTGGCACCCCCTTTCGCAACAGCAGACCCGATCACTTGTGCTGCTGGCTGAGAATCTGCTTTCTGGGCTAGAGGAGACAAACCATTTTCCAAATTTGTTTGACCCGCCCCATGAAAAGAATTGGCTGATGTCGCCATTTTCGCAGGCACTTGACCTGGCCTTGGACCAAATCAAGATTGGATTTGCACAGGCAGAGGTTCAGACCATACTGGGAGGTGTCGCAAGCTTGGCCGGGTTGGGTGTCGGCCTGACACCATCTGGGGATGATTTTCTGATCGGTATGATGCACGGGTTGTGGGCACGGGCGGGTCTGGCGGCAGAAACGCTCTGCCAGGCCATCGCCCACACCGCCATCCCGCGGACCGGCACGCTGTCCGCAGCCTGGCTGGCAGCCGCCAGCCAGGGGGAAGCCAGCCAGGTCTGGCATACTTTNNCGCATCCTGCAAACGGGTGAAACCTCCGGCGCAGATGCATTGAGCGGGTTCTGCTTTAGTCTCAGACAGGAGAAAATCTTATGATTCTAATTACAGGAGCGGCAGGTAAGACTGGCCAGGCGGTCATCCAGGCGCTGCTGGCACGCCAGCAGCCGGTGCGCGCGTTTGTCAGATCTCAACCGCAAAAAGAACTGCTTGAACGCACCGGCCTGGCAGAGGTGGTGATAGGCGACCTGACCCGGTCTGGCGACCTGGTGCCTGCCTTTGATGGGGTTCAGAAGGTGCTGCATATCTGCCCGAATGTGCACCCGGATGAGGTTGGGATCGGGGCGCAGGTGATCGAGGCTGCAAAACAGTTCGAGGTGCAGCACTTTGTTTTCCATTCTGTCATGCACCCCCAAATTGAAGCCATGCCCCACCATTGGAAAAAAATGCGCGTGGAGGAAATGTTGGTCGAGTCCGGCTTGCCTTTCACTGTCCTGCAACCGGCCAGCTACATGCAGAATCTTCCCCTGCAGACCATCCGTACGACTGGCGTGCTGAGCGTTCCCTACGATCTGCAGGCGCGTCACAGCATGGTGGATCTCTCGGATATAGCCGAGGTGTATGCTCGGGTATTGTCAGAGGATGGCCACAGCTATGCAACATATGAGCTTGCAGGCCCGCAGGCACTGGACCATTGTCAAATTGTCGAGATGCTCTCCCAGGCATTCCAAAAGCCCATCGAGCTGATCCGGGAACCGGTTGATGCATGGCGGCAGCGCGCAGNNCAGCATCTCCTGCAGCGCCCTCCAACCACGTTCACAGCTTTCCTGCGGCGTTTGGCAGGTTAGGAGCAACGGCCAATTCTCTGCCAGGCTGGTTTTTGAAAAATAAAATGGACGCTCATGCGAGCGTCCATTTCTGCTTCATTTGGAAAACGAATTGAAAATTAGTCTTGCGGGGGTTTGAAGATCAGGAAGATGGCGTTGACTAAAATTCCGAGGACAGCTGCGGTGGCAATCGCCGGCAGGCCGTTCGGGAAGAGCCCGGTCAGGAAGGGGATCGGGAGGAAACCACCGGGGTAGCCGATGTTCCCGCCAATGCCAATGATCATGATGATCGCGCCGACTGCCAGGGTCTGGGCTTTGAAGAGGTTGACTTTATTTTCAACCATCAGGGCAACACCCTGCATACCGATGACACCGAACAGGTAGATGGCCAGGCCACCGCTGACTGCGATCGGTACGGTGCCTACCAGGGCTTCCAGCTTGCCGATAAAGCCCAGCAGGATCGAAATTACACCCGCGGCTACCAGCACTGGGCCGGAGTAGTTGCGGGTAATGGCCATCAGGGAGTTGTTCTCACCATAGTTGGTGCCAGCGCAGCCGCCAAGCATACCGTTGATGAAGTCGCCAATCCCGTCGAGGATCAGGTTGAAGCCGATCAGTTTGTCAAGCTCGTATTTCTCACGACCCATCTCTTCAGCGGTGCGGTCGACATACAGGCTGATCTGGTACAGGTGAGCGGTTGATTCGGGAATGGTGGCAATTGCCATAATGGCGATACTGAAAATCGCGGTGGCGGCCATGGAGCCCGAAAAGCTTGGGAAGGTGATATGCGGTACCACGAACCAGCTGGCTGCACCAACCGGGTCAAAGTTGACCAGCCCGAAGGGCATAGAGACCAAATAGCCAACAATCGCACCCAACAAGATCGGGAGCATGCCGATAAAGCCTTTGTTGCGCAGGTAAACCGAGAACAAAATGGTTACAAGCAAGGTAATGAGGGCCACGGTCCAGTTAGCGCCAGCCATATCCAGGGCGGCAAAGCCCAAGCCGATACCGATGACAGCGGCCACGGAGCCGGTGACAACAGGGGGCAGGACCTTGTCCAGGGCATCTTTACCAACCCATTTAATCAATAAACCAACCAGGATGTTCAAGACACCGGTGGCCAGAATACCAGCCTGCATGGTGCTGATCAGTTCATCACTGGCGGGAACACCCCACTCAGCATTGGTGATTGCCAGGTAAGCAGTCAGGTAGCTGAAGCTTGATCCGTAGAACAAGGGAATGAATTTCCCAACGCGCCACTTTGAAAGCAGCAG
>DNGN01000251.1 GCA_003486225.1 Chloroflexota bacterium | reverse complement strand
GCCCCAAAGAAGTTGATGGTTTTGGAGTTGTGGACGATTGGCAATGAACCCCTGGTTCCTTGCCAGATTAATCGCCCTTAGTCATAGATCAGGATCTGCAGCTTGAGCTTACCGAGATGCAGGAGATCGCCGTGTTTCAGTTCCAGTGATTTATTGGGTGGCAGACGCTTGCCGGCATACCAGGTGCCATTTGATGAACCAACATCCGTGATGCTGACATGGTCTTTGGTCACATTCAGAGAGGCGTGCAGCCGGGAAATGCCCCATTCGTAGGCTTTGAAGGGGGTCAGGTCGATATCCGGCAGGAGCGGTTGGGTACGATGCTGCCGGCCGATCATATATTCACGGTTTAATTCCAGGTCTAATACCTGCCCCGTATCTACGATATGCAGGCAGACAATCGAGCGTTTGTCTGCCAGATCGCGATCTGGCACTGCCCAAGAGTCAACATCCTGCATGGTGATTTGCAGGTCCTTGAGGGAGGCGGTTGGCAGTTTGGCCGTTTTTGCTTTAATGCGCACCTTGGTGATCTGGTTCAGGATTTCAGCCAGGTTGTTAAATCGTTCGTTGAGGTTCTTATGGGTGGCTTTGATGACGATCTCGGCAATCTCATCGTCCAGCTCCGGGTAATATTCTTTCGGGGAGGGGATCTCGTGGGTGACGTGACTGATGGCCATTGTGATCGGGTCTTGGGTATCGTAGGGCTGGCGGCCTGTCAGCATCTCAAAGAAAATCACACCCAGGGAATACTGGTCTGAGCGGGGTTCGGCGGGCTTGCCCAGGGCTTGCTCTGGCGAGATGTAGGCTGGAGTGCCTTCGATGGACTCTTTATCTTTCTCATCCATATCGTGTCCCAGCTGGGCCAGTCCAAAATCGGTCAGCACCACCCGGCCGGTATCTTCCAGAATGACGTTGGCCGGTTTCACATCCCGGTGGACCATTTTGTTCTGGTGGGCAAAAGCCAGGGCCAAACCAATGCTGTAGATGATCCTGAGGGTGTAGTTCAGGGGGATGCGGGTGTGCCGTTGATTGTATTCTTTGATGAACTGCTTGAGGGTTTTACCCTCAATATATTCCATCACAATATATGGAAATTTCCCGGATACAGACGCATCGTAAATCTGGACGATGTTCGGGTGGCGCAGCATGGCCAGGCTTTGGGCCTCGGTTTGGAATTTGGTGAGCACTTTCAGGTCTTCGAAAAAGCGCGGGTGCATAATCTTGATCGCCGCATAGCGTCTCAGTTCCGGGTGGTAAGCCTTATATACTTTGGCCATCCCCCCCTCACCNNTTATGGATATCCTCCGGCTAAAAACGCTGTTATAGCGCACCGTAAGTTTTAGCGTAAGTGTCCGATCTAGACCGCTCATCTCGAAAACTGAGGCCACTAATCTGATTTGAGTATACCATTGTATAGCTATCTTGCAATCCTTGCCCTTTGTGCATTTTGAGCCTGCAGCCTGTTTTCGGGCATTTAAAAGTGGGCGACGTTCCGGACCTGATCCCCGTCTGTTTGTACTGCAACTAATCGTCAGGGAAAGTGCTTTTAAGGGCGACTTTTTGCAGCAATTTTGGTATCATGATGGAAGAGTAGCCTGAGAGGAGTGAAATACGCGGCACATGAGATCCCATTATAAAGACCAGTTCTTGCTTGACCCCGAGGTCCATTTCCTGAATCACGGATCCTTTGGGGCTTGCCCAAAGCCAGTCTTTGAAACGTTGATTGACTGGCAAAAAAGGCTTGAACGTCAACCGATTGAGGTGCTTGACGACCAGATTGTGGATTCGATGAAAGTTGCGCGCGGGGTTTTGGCAGAATTTGTGCACTGCCCGGTGGATGATCTTGTCTTTTTCCCCAACCCGACCACGGCGGTCAATATGGTCGCCCGCAGCTTGAGATTGCAGCCCGGGGATGAAATTCTGGCTTCTAACCATGAGTACGGTGCCATGGACCGCACCTGGCGCTTTATTGCCAGGAAAAGCGGGGCACGCTACGTGAACCATCCGCTCCCGCTGCCGGTGACAACCCACGAGGATTTTGTGGAGACATTCTGGCAGGGGGTTTCAGAGCGCACAAGAGTGATCTTTCTCAGCCAGATCACCAGCCAGACGGCCCTGATTTTCCCGGTGGCGGAAATCTGCCGCAGGGCGCGGGATGCTGGGATCCTCACGATTATCGACGGCGCACATGCCCCGGGGCAGATCCCGTTAAATTTGGCTGAGATGGCCCCGGATGTGTACACCGGCGCATGCCACAAATGGCTGTGCGCCCCCAAAGGATCGGCTTTTCTTTATGCCCGCAAAGAGGTGCAGGAGTGGCTCGAGCCGCTGGTGGTCAGCTGGGGATATGAAGCCGAAACACCGTCAGGTTCACAGTTTGTGGATCATCACGAATGGCAAGGGACCCGGGATATGTCGCCATTTCTTTCAGTGCCGGCAGCCATCGACTTCCAGCGCCAGCATGATTGGGACCAGGTCCGCTCAGCCTGCCACGAAATGGTGATCGAAGCCAGAAACCGGATTCACCTGATCACCGGTTTACCCAAAATCTGCCCGGATGGGCCGCAGTGGCTGGGGCAGATGGCAGCCATCCCGCTGCCAAAGGTGAATATGCTTCGATTGAAGCAGCGGTTGTATCGGGAACATCGGGTTGAAGTCCCCGTGTATGACTGGCAGGGCCAGCCCTTTTTGAGGATCTCGGTGCAGGGCTATAACACCGAGCACGATCTGCTGGCATTGGAAAACGCGCTGGCTTCGCTGCTGCCGCAGGAGGTCCTCGTATAGAGAAGCGCATTTCTCGCCGCGGCATCCTGCGGGCAGGCAGGAACCTGCTGGTGGGAGGGGTATTAAGCACGCTCGGCGTGTATGAATATATCCAGGTCCAGATGCAGTGGTTCAAGATCAACCGCATGCCGCTGACCTTGGCGAGGCTTCCCAGGTCTTTTACCGGATTGAAAGTGGTGCACCTATCCGATTTGCATTTTAATCCTTGGACCACACCAGAGCGTTTTTCAGAAGTGGTAGAGAAGACCAACCAGCAGTCCCCGGATATGATCTTGATCTCCGGCGATTTTATTGACCATGAAACAAGCTTGGCGGATATCCCTGCATTCACGCAGCTGCTGCAGCGGCTTGAAGCTGGATTGGGGGTGTATGCGGTGCTGGGCAATCATGACCATTGGCGGGATGCAGACCTGGTGCGCGAGATGCTGTCTTTGAGTGGGATCACCAACCTGAGCAACCGGGTTGAGACCCTCAATCGGGGAGGAGAGATGCTGCATCTGTGCGGGCTGGATGACTATATGGAGGGCAAGCAGGACCTGGAAGCTGTCCTGGACGCTTTGCCGCAAGCAGGCTGTGCGCTGCTCCTGATGCACGAACCAGACTATGCCGATATCAGTGCTGCAACCGGACGTTTTGATCTGCAGTTGTCGGGTCATTCTCACGGCGGGCAGGTGGACATCCCCTTCTATGGCGCCCCGATCATCCCCCCGTATGCCCAAAAATACCCGCGCGGTTTGTACCAGGTGAACGGTATGGCCCTTTACACAACAACCGGGATCGGGATGGTGCGGCCGTATGTGCGCTTTAACTGCCGGCCTGAAATTGCCGTGTTTACCTTGGAACAAGCTTAGCGATCAGGGCTGACAAAGCAACCAGTACCACACCCAGAGCGCTTACCACGAGTCCCTGTAAAAGGAACAGGAAGCCCAGGAACATACTGCTGAACTCCGGCAGCGTCCACGAAACCAGGACGCCGTTTCTGTAAAAGTTCCACACTACCGGAAGCGCCAGGAGATATAAGGTGCAGGCAACCAAGCTCAGGGCCCGGTTGGCGGCTGGCGCGGCCGGGTAGGAGAAGGATTTGGTGCCCAGCATGACCACCAGCCAAGGGATGAGCAGGCTGACCGCGCTGTAGAGACCAAGGGTGGTGATGACATCCATAGCGCTGTAAATTGAACTGAGCGAATAGGTTTTGCCTGCCACCAGGCTATATAGAATGTTAAACACCACCAGGTAAAGCACCGCACCAGCCAAATACCAGAGCAGGGCCTGGTTTCGGCGGCGGTAAAGGATGATGGCGGGCAGCAGAGCCAGGACGAGGGCAATCGGGCTGCGCAGGAGGCGTTCCTGCGAGAGCCGCTGCTGCCTGACGGGCTGGATGTCAAAATCAGCACTGGTGCCGGAATGTTGGGCCGGGTTTTGACCAATGGCGGCGGCGTAGCTTAGGAAGAGGTGGAATTTCTGCGACGAGAGCGCTTCAGTGATAAGGTCCTTTTGCTCTTCCTTAAGGTTGAGCATCCTGGTGAGCACGCGGCCCTGGTTGGATGCAGGCAGGCTGGTGCCGAGCAGGGCAGCAATGGTGGGCGCTATATCCACCATTTGTATGTCGGGGTATTGTCCCGCAACCACTCCAGCACCAGCCATGATGAAGGGTCCTATCAGC
>DNGN01000133.1:8595-11254 GCA_003486225.1 Chloroflexota bacterium | reverse complement strand
GCAAAAGTGGTATGCAGGTTGGGGGCGATCTTGCGGGCGATCAGGGCAGCTTCGATCAAGATCGTACCGGACCCGCACATGGGGTCAATCAGCAGGCGATCTTTTTGATAAAAGCTGAGCAACACCAGCGCCGCGGCCATGGTTTCTTTGAGGGCAGCTGTGCCGGCCTGTTTGCGGTAGCCCCTGCGGTTAAGGCCCTGCCCGGAAGTATCGATTGTGAGGGTGGCTGTATCCTTAAGGAGGGATACCTGGATGGTGAATTCCGGGCCGCTTTCTTCAAACCATTCGGTTTGGTAGTGCTGCTTCAGCCGCTCAACCACAGCTTTTTTGACAATCGCCTGGCAGGCGCGCACACTGCCCAGGGTGGATTTCACCGATTTTCCCGTCACGGTGAACTTGCCATCTTTGGTAATCCATTGCTCCCAAGGCAGGTCTTTGGTGTGCTCAAAAAGGTCCTCAAAGGTTGTGGCTTGGAATTCGCCCATCTTCAGCAGCACCCGGTCTGCGCTGCGCAGCCAAAGATTAGGCGTGGGGATGTCCTCCGGCCGGGCGCGAAATTCTACCCGCCCGTTGGAGACAGTCAGGTCATCGAAACCAAGCTCCTGCAGCTCGCGCTTGACCACTGATTCGAGACCAAAGGTATGGATGGCCATCAGAGTAACTTCATTCATCAATGCCTATTGTATCCTATTATCCATTGGACATTTGGCTGGAAATGTTGATCAGGCATGCATCCAGTCAGAGACATATCCCTNNATCCCTGGACAACCGCCTCGCCCACCAATAGCTGTTCAGCATTGGCTCTCCCAGGCTTTTCTGAAAAAAACCTCCCTGGTGAGGGAGGTTCTGTGGGTTGATCTGGGCCGTAAGGTGTGAATGGTTTAGTTCGGGCAGCGCCTGAGTTTGGCTGACAGGGTGAATTTTTCACCGCTGCATACCTGGAAGGATTCAGGAGTGCTGGGCGAGAAGTCGGCCTGGTTGGGGGCCTTAATTTCCTGGGTATTTGATTCAATGGTGATGGCTGGTTGATTGCTAACGGTTTCCAATGTGGTTCCGATGCTTGCCATGGCTTCTTCAACAGGGGATGAGATGAGTTGGGTGGCAATCATCACAACTACGGCAATCACTACAAGGATCAATGCATATTCGATTATGCTCTGGCCGCTTTCTTTATTTTTGAGCGCTTTCATATAACACCTGTAAGATAAATTTAATTATATTATTATACTGTGGGCCTTGACCTTTATACCTGATAATATTGAAAGGTGTACAGAATAGTTCCATTAAGACTAAATGCTGCTGGTTGAGATCATTTTGTAGTATGCTAGTCGACACTCAGCATGCCCTTGGAAGAGAGAAAAAAATGCAGACTCGGAAAGCGCTAGAAGCGAAAGCCTTTGATTACCTCCACCATCTTTGCCGCCAAATTCCCAACCGGCGGGTTGGTGCTGAGGGAAACCGCATGGCAACCCGGTTTTTTGCCGAAACCCTGGCAGGCTTTGGTTTCTCTGTCGAGACGCCGAAATTCGGCTGTATGGACTGGCGGGACCGGGGGGCGCGTCTCCAGGCAAGGGGTGGGGAGGGCTTTGAGGTTTTCAGCAGCCCGTACAGCCTGCCTTGCGAGGTTGACGCCAGATTGGTGGTGGCCCGATCTGTGGCAGATTTGCAGGCCTGCCAGCCTGAAAAAGCCGTCTTGCTGCTGCTGGGTGAGATTGCACAGGAGCAACTGATGCCCAAG
This sequence comes from Chloroflexota bacterium, assembly GCA_003486225.1. The sequence continues at coordinate 9,516 of DNGN01000133.1, read as the reverse complement.
CATTTCCCGTTCTACAATCCCGAGCATCACCAGAAAATCTACCACTTGCTGGAGAGCAAAGCGCCGCTGGCAATCATCACTGCCACGTCCAGCAACCCGGAGTTAGCTGGGGGCATGTATCCGTTCCCCATGATCGAAGATGGGGATTTCAATATCCCCTCGGTCTATATGAAGGATGTGGATGGCGAACAGCTTGCCCGGCACGCCGGGAGAGAGATCCATCTGGTGATTGATTCTGAACGCATTCCTTCCACCGGCAGTAACGTGATCGGGCGAAAGCAAACCAGGGCTGCCAGGAAGATTGTACTGTGTGCCCACATTGACGCCAAAGACAATACGCCGGGTGCGTTGGATAACGGGACAGGTGTGGTGGTGCTGATGCTGCTGGCCGAACTGCTGCAGGATTATGGTGGCAAGCTGCAGATTGAGCTGTTAACCATGAACGGTGAGGACCATTACAGCGCTCAGGGGCATAAGGAATACCTCCAAGCCAGCCAGGGGAGTTTTGGGGAGATTGCACTGGCGATCAATATCGATGTGGCGGGCTATGTGGAGGGGCATTCAGCTTTCTCTCTTTACGGCTGTCCGGGTCCAATAGCGGATGCCTTCCGGCAGGCCATGCTTGAGTATGGCAGCCTGGCTGAAGGCGATCCGTGGTACCAGAGCGATCACTCGGTCTTCATCCAGCAGGGCTGCCCGGCAGCGGCGATCACCTCCGACCAGTTCATGTCGCTGTCCACCGATATCACCCACACCCCGAAAGATGATCTCGACCTGGTGGATTATGCCAAAACTGTCGATGTAGCGCTGGCTTTGCATAAAGTGATCGAGAACCTCAACGAAAACTCCATGGAGGTTTGAAATTCAGTGGGGAAGTGGAATTTTCAGCCAATGAGATCGGGGATTCTATCTCCCTGCGAT
>DNGN01000133.1:0-8502 GCA_003486225.1 Chloroflexota bacterium | reverse complement strand
TAGGGTCTATTGTACATTTTTTTGGGCTGATGGGCATGATTTCATTTTCACTAAACTACGCAACCAAAAAGGTATTTCGTTGTTATCAAGATTAAATCAGACCACTTATCTGAATCGATCAGTAAAGCGTTACACATTCTTAATCTCAGGATGTTCCTACCAGGCATGTCGATCAAAGCCTTGCCAGCCCGGATAAAAGCCGCCCGGCGGGTAATAGACATTCAACAAGTAGTTGCTGGTGGGCCTTTGCTGCAATAACCATGGAGATTGAAGGAGGATCAGGATGAGTCATTTTATCCCTTGGGACAGCCAGCCGCTNNCCCGTGATTTTGCTTCATGGATTTTTCTACGACACGCATATGTGGGATAGCAACATGGATGCGCTTGCCGAGCAGTATAAGGTCTATGTGCTCGATCTGTGGGGGTTTGGCTACAGCACCCGCCAGATCCTGGATTATGGGTACCCGCTGTATGCCAAGCAGCTGAAATTGTTCATGGATGCGCTGGGTATCCAGAAAGCCTCACTGATCGGCCAATCGATGGGCGGTGGGACGATCATCCGGTTTTGCGTGTATAACCGGGATCGGGTGGAAAAGATTGTGCTGGTGGACCCCGCCGTCTTGCCGAATGAACTGCCGCTGATGGGGCGGATTGCCAATCTGCCGGGTGTGGGAGAATTTTTGTTTGGGCTCAACTCTGATTTTTTCCGTAGGCTGTCTTTGAAAGTGAATTTTATTTATAACAATCAGCATGTGACAGATGACTATTTTGAAAAGGTGACCCGCTTTCAAAAGGTGGAGAATACCACCAAGATCATGCTGAAAATCCTCAGGAAGCAATTCTTTCATACCTTACAAGCCGAGGTCCATCAGCTGGGCACGATGAACATTCCGGCACTGGTCGTAGGCGGACGCCAGGATGCCGGTATCCCCATCAGGCTGATCGAGGAAGTCCACCGTATTCTCTCCGGTTCGAGGCTGGAGGTCTTCGATGAGGCAGGCCATTGCCCACATGATGAACAAGCGGAAAGATTCAACCAGCTGGCACTGGAGTTTTTAAAATCTTAGTCAGATAAAAAATGCCGGGACTTGCCCGGCATTTTTTTTGAGATCAAATTGGTAGAATTTAGATATACAGGTCTCGGCGCTGGTAGGAGAAGTAAGACCCTACCACGCTCAACACCACGATCCCCAGGGACAGCCAGACATAATTGAAATCGATTTGGGCGTCATGCAGCAAGCTGGCCGGATTGAAATATTTGAACGGGGAAAGATATTTCAGGAAATCCAGATCCTTGTACAGGCCGGAGATGATGGAAATGAAATAGGTCCCCAGGAGCAGGGAGACGGCGACAGACGAGGAGCGTTTATGCTGTTTCATGGAAGCGCCGATCAGCAGGCCAACTGCCAGGAAGATGAGCTGCATGATAAACAGAGACACCGTCCCCAGGTTCAGGAATTGGTAAAACTGCTCGTCGGGCTGATATTGCTGGGCGTTTACTATCGTGGCGAGGTAGGTGATCACCAGCAGGGCGATACAATTGATCGTAGCAGCTGCGGCCTTTGACGTGACCAGTTTTCCCCTGGTTACCGGCAGGGTGAGGGAAAACTCCACGGTCTTGTCGCGCTCTTCTTTGGAGATGATGTCGCTGCCCCACATGACAGAGGCAATCGAGAGCAGCAGGCCAAAATAGGAGAACATCACGCCGTAGAAGCCGGTAATCGTGGTCAGGTTGAAAGCGCTCAGGTTGAAGGCTTCGAGCATGGCGGCGGGCATGTTATCTAGGATGGCAAGCAGTTCTGGGTTTTCGTAGTATGCCGAGAATTTGCTGAACCCGATGGTCACGAACAGCATCACAATAACTCCCCAGATCAGCAGGGATTTCAGGTTGGACTTCAGTTCTCTGAAAAAGATGTTCACGGGTTTTCCTCCTACACCGCGGATGCGATGTTTCTGCGCTGGTAAAGGATATAGCTGCCAACGATGGAAACGAGTATCGCCCCAACACTGATGATCACCAGCGGCATATCATAGGCACGGTTGGCCAGGATATAGTTCGGATCGAAATGTTTGAAGGGAGAGATGATCTCCAGGGTCTCGTCTCCGAGCATGCCGCCAAAGGCACTCAGGACATACATGCCGAAGGCCAGCGCCATGGAAAAGCTGGTTACGCTGCGCACGCGTTTGACCAGCAGCGAGATGAACACGCCGACCGAAAGGAAGAACAGCTGGAAGATCACGATGCTCAGCAGCAGGACCACCAGGGCGTTCACGTCGTAGTCCTTGCCATCCCGCACCATATTGATGACCGCAAAGCTGCTGGCCCAAACCACCAGATTGGTGATGGTCAGCCCGGTGAAGGCCGACAGCAGCTTGCTGGTGAGGATTTTTGTGCGGCCGATGGGTTTTGCCAGCAGGAAATCGGCTGTCAGCTCTCGTTCCTCCACCGATACCAGGCCAAAACCGTAATTGGAGGCCTGGATGGCTAAACAAATCTGGCAGAACAAAAACACGAGTGCATAAAACCCGGTGATGGATGACCAGTCCATATCGGTCATACCAAAGGCGATCAGCAGTTCCTCGGGGAATTTCGACATCATTTCGTTCAGCATGGCAGCATCGGCTGCAATGGAATTGAACGCAGACAAATAAATCAGGATCAGGAAGGCGATCGAGACCGACCAGGTGATGACCGATTTGAGATTCATTTTAAATTCATGCTTATATATGTTCATGGGTAAGGCCCCTATTCATAATAGTGCATGAAGATCTCTTCAAGAGATGGTTCTTCGATCGTCACGTCGGTCACTTCTTTTTCGCTGATCAAGCGGGTGATGAGATTGATGTCGCCCTTGTAGAAGAAACGCACGGCTCCGTTTTCTTTTTGCAAGTTGCTGACCCCTTCGACCATAAAACGATCCGTTTGCAGGTCTGAAGCCACAACATAGATTTTCTTGTAGTTATCCTTTTGCAGGGTTTTGATGTCTTGCAGATTGATAATACTGCCGTCTTTGATGATGGCGACCCGGTTGCACATTTTCTGCACCTCGCCAAGAATGTGGGAAGAGAAGAAAATGGTCGCACCCCGTTGGTTTTCTTCCCGGATGAGTTGGAAGAATTTTTGCTGCATCAGAGGGTCGAGGCCGGCAGTGGGTTCATCCAGCACAATCAGTTTTGGCTGGTGCAGTAACCCCTGTACGATGCCAACTTTCTTTTTATTGCCGTAGGAAAGGTCATCGATCCTGCGCTTCAGGTCGAGTTCCATCAGCTCGGATAATTCATAGATCCTGTCCATGCAGTCTTTTTTATAGAAGCTGGCAGAATACTTGAGCAGGTCAAGCACTTTCATGCCTTCGTAATAGAAGACTTCCGAAGGCAGGTACCCGATTTCCTGCCTTAACTCGTGCCCAAACTTGAGGACATCTTTGCCGAAGATTTTCATGCCGCCACTGGTGGGATAGATCAGGGATAAAAATAAGCGGATGGTGGTCGATTTTCCTGCACCGTTCGGGCCGATAAATCCAAAGATTTCGCCTTCCTCAACGTTCAGGGAAACATCGATAATCCCCCGGGCTTTTCCGTAATACTTGGTTAAATTGCTGAGTTCAATAACGCTCATATGGATCTCCTTGTTGATCTGCCATTTTGCAACCTGTCGGGAGTGTGTCCCGCGGCTTACATTTCAATGATTAATGTTAGTCCAAATCCTGAGTTTTGTGAAGGATAGTACACTATTTGCCAAACTGCCCCGNNAACGCTCACTCATAGCGCAGTGAGTCAATTACCTGGAGCCGGGCAGCCCGCATGGCAGGCAGCAGACTGCTGATGATCGCCAGCAGTATCAGGATTGGCAGCAGGATGGCCATGCCGCCCCAATCAATGAGATAGAAATCCGGTCCAGCTCCGATCTCGATCCCAACCTGACTGATAAACCATGTCATTAAGCTCATCCCAAGGGTGACACCCAGCAGCAATGCGATGAGGGAGATGACAACAGCACCTACCATCACCCCGACCGCGATCTGGGAAGGCGTGAAGCCTATCGCTTTCTGGATACCGAAATCGCGCATGCGTTCCCGGATGCTTAGCAGGCTGTTGCTCATCAGGTTTACCCCGGCCACAAGCATCAAGATCGTTGCTAAACTGATGATGAGGCTTGTCAGTTGGCTGACCGAAGCAAGTGGCTCCCGGGTAGAGACACTGACTGTCAGCTGACCCTGAGATTTCTTCAGCCACTCTGCCCGCAGGTCGTCGGCAAGGTCGCGGTCGGCGAGTTTCAGGTTGTAGATCATGGGGGGCAGGTCCAACCCGACTTGATCCTGGTAGGTCTGGTCACTGATCAAAACGACTTTGTTCAGGTTGAAGTTCTCTGTATGACGGCCCACAATTTTCAGCTCCAGGGGGTGGCCATCGGCCTGGATCTCGACCGTGTCTCCGACCTCTGCACCGATCAGATCCAAGACAGCAAATCCCATGACGGCTTCACCAGGAGAAGAAATCATGCGGCCTTCCTTGACCTGGAAGTCAAAGTCCTGGTAGCGGCCGTTTAGAATGCGGATGGCAAATGGTTCTTCACTGTGCCCGGGTGCTTGGCCCCACAAGTCGCTCTCTTCATAATGGTCGCTCACTTGCGGGTCGGATAAAATCTGGCTTTCGATGATCTCGGTGGGTACGAAGTTGCGCATCACCTTTATATCAGCCGAGGTGCCATTGAAATACATCAAGTTGTTGGCCAAGAAATCGCTTGTTGTTTTTGCGCCAATGGCCATCATCGCAACCAGGACCGTCAGCAGCAAACTCAAGATGGCCAGCACCGTTCTCAACGGGCGGGAAAAGGTATCTTTTATCCCCATCGTGACCACGGCTGGCAAATGCAGCCAGGCAGCCAGCCTGGCCATGCCCGAGACCCTGTGATACTGCTGCCTGTATCCAATGGTGATGGCTTGCACAGTGTTGGTTTTTCCTCCACGCCAGGCTGGAATCAGGGTGGCCATGCCCACCGTCAATTCGACCAGCAGGATGACCAGGATGATTGGAGGGGCAGCGTAAATGTTGGTTGGAGTTGTGTTCAGGTTTTCAGCCAGAGTGTTCACCAGGGAAGGGGCAACAACCAGCCCCAATCCAATCCCAACCAGCGAGGCTGTCAGCCCTAGCACCAGGTTTTCGAGCAGGAATTTGGCGGTTATCTGCTGGGGTTTGAATCCAATGGCCTTCATCACACCGATATTGCGGTACTGGCTGAGCACCTGGCCGCCGATGGTATTGAAAATGATCAGCCCAACGGCGATCAGGCCCATGATGCTGAACAAACCCATGAACATGCCGTTGAGTGCGCTGGCCAAGGCCGCGTTTTCTTTGATGAATTTCCAATCCACCACCGTGCGCATTTTTCCGGGAAACCTCTCAAAGACCTGGTTGACAAATTCCTGGCTGTCCTCGGGATTGGTTAACCTTAACCCGAGTACAGAATACCAATTGTCAGGATCGGGCTGGATAGCCTCAAGGCTTTTTTGGCTGAGGTAGGCCACACCCGGGGAGACATCTTTGGTAACCTCATTGTACGGGAACCAGTGAGCAGTGACCCCAAGACCAACCACGGTTAGGTTTTGTGTGCCCTCGGCTGCCAAAATTGTGATCTGATCTCCAACCTGTATGTCGAAAAAAGTTGCCATGCTGAAATCGAGGACGAGTTCAAATTCTTTTTCAGGGTCGAGCCAGCGCCCTTCAGCCAAAAGTGGGTGGGCGACGGGTGGTGGGGTGTCCATGCCGTACAGGTAGATGTTGTACTTTTCATCCCCGATGACCATCGGGTTTTCNNGTGTTCATGGCTGACGATCCAGAGATGCGGGCCATTGGTGGCTTCAAACGTGTTGTCCCAGGGTTCATCGGTGCTGTTCAACATCAGCAGGGAAACCAGCAGCAGCATGGCCGAAAGGGCCAAAACACTCCAGATCAAGCCGAACTGAAGTCTATTAGAGCGGATATCTGCGCGCAGCAAGCGCCAAAATGTGGTGATCATCTTACGCCTCCACGTCAATAAGTTCGATGAGCAGGCTCTTGGAATCGGGCTGGTTTTCCAGGGTGGTTTGGTTGGTGATCTTGCCGTCCTTCATGAAGATGACGCGTTGGGCAATGCTGGCGACATTGGGGTCGTGGGTGACGATCAGGACAGTTTGGCCCATTTCGTGGGTTCTGAGGAGCAGCTGCATGACTTCCAGCGCCGATTTGCTGTCCAGGTTGCCGGTAGGTTCATCGGCGAGTAAGATGGCGGGCTGGTTGATGAGTGCCCGGGCGATAGCCACTCGCTGCTTTTCTCCACCAGAGAGTTGGGCAGGGATGTTGCCAGCTTTTTGGCTGATTCCAAGGTCGGCCAGCAGGGCTTCCCGGCGCTCGCGGATCTTGGCGGTGGATTTCCGTGCAACCAGGCCTGGTAGTTCCACGTTATCCAGAACGCTTAAGTTCCCAATCAGGTTAAAGGCCTGGAAAACAAACCCAACCTGATTTCGGCGGAGGACGGCGCGTTGGGTTTCGCTCATGGTATCGATACGGTCTCCATTGACATAGACTTCGCCGCTGCTTGGGCTGTCTAAACCGCCCAGGATATGCAGCAAAGTGGATTTTCCACAGCCGCTCGGTCCCATGACCGCTACCAATTCCCCAGGTGCTACGGTCAGGTTGATTCCGCGCAAGGCATGCACTTCACTGCCGTTATTGTGGAAGGTTTTTGTGATTTCTTTGGTTTGTAAAGTATAGGATGTCATCATATTCTCCTTAGCGATCTACTCAAAAGGTTGGAGGACTCAGTTGCCTATCGCTCACCATCATTCATTAGTTACAAAAGCGTCCTCACATAGATCAAGCCAGGTCAGGTCTGCTTTGAGATGCAGAATGGCTCCCTGGATGAGCAAAAACTTATTGGGATTTTCAGAAATTTCTTTGCTAAGGGCTAAGTTGTTCAGGTCATGCATGCTTTGCAGATACTGTTTGCGCTGTCCTTCGATCAGTTGCTGGGTTTGTGCCAGGTGGCTAATCTGTGCGCTGATCAGCTTGATGAAAAAATTATCTTTGAGGCGCGGTCCGGTGAGCGGTTCGATGAACCAATCGGTGAGCGTCTGGCGTCCCTGGTCGGTGAGCTGATAGATTTGTTTATCCGGTTTGCCTACTTGCTCGACAGTGAATTTCTGAACCAGTCCATCTCTTTCCAAGCGTGAAAGGGTGGTATAGATCTGCCCGGCATTGAGGGGCGGGAGGACGGCAGAAAAAAGTTGCTCGTAGGTTTGCAGCAGGTCATACCCGTGAGTGGGCTGTTTGGAAAGAAGGGCCAGGAAAAGATATTTCATATTTATATACCTGTTATATATATCAAGTATATATATATGGAATTTGATTGTCAATACACGTAGATTAATCTCACATGAGTCTGGGTGTATGGAAAACAAGCCCGAGTGTTTCAGTCAGCTGACGGGGACTGGAAGGGCACCAGGTAAAAAAAATTGATTCAAGGCAGGGGTTTCGTGTAATATGTATATGTAACCATCGGCAGGAGTAATACCAAGAACAGCATGGCATTATCTCTAATCAAGACGAAACTATACACACCTTCTTTAAGGCCATCTCATGTCGTGCGTCCGCGGCTGCGAGATTCTCTTAACCATGAATTTTTACAAGAGAATGGCTTTGCCAGAAAAGTGACCCTGCTTTGTGCTCCGGCTGGGTATGGCAAAACATCCTTGACCATTGACTGGCTGAGTACGCTGGACCTGCCAGTCGCGTGGCTTTCGCTGGACGAGCACGACAACGACCCGGTGCGTTTCCTGAATTATCTGGTGCATGCATTGCGGCAGGTTCTTCCTGAGGTCGGCAATCCAATCCTGGCCATGCTTCAGTCTCCCCAACTGCCAGACCCTGAGACCCTGTTGACGCCGCTGCTCAATGAGATTGAAGCCAGCGCTCAACTGCTGATCCTGGTGATCGATGATTACCACCTGATTCAAACCTCAACCATCCATCACTATTTAAATTTTCTCATCGAGTACCTGCCGCCGAAGCTGCATACTGTGATTGCTTCCCGGGAGGACCCACCGCTGCCGCTTCACCGCCTGCGGGCACGCGGGCACCTGGCAGAACTCCGGCAGGAAAATTTGCGCTTTAACCTGGATGAAACGGCCCATTTTCTCACCCGCATTCTTGGGAGAGATTTACCTTTAGAAAATGTTCAGGCGATCGAACACCGCACGGAAGGCTGGGTCACTGGCATGCAGCTGCTGGCATTATCCCTTCTGGATCACCCGGATGCCAGCGATTTTATTCGCTCTTTTACGGGCAGTGATCGATTTGTGTTGGATTATCTGTTCGAAGAAGTCTTTCACCGCCAAGAGGAGCAGGTACAAGATTTCCTGGTCAAGACATCTGTCTTGGAAAACCTGTCCGCAGGGCTGTGTGAGGCGGTCACAGGCTGGGAGAACAGCAAGGAAATCCTTCAATCATTGGACCAATCCAACC
>DNGN01000041.1 GCA_003486225.1 Chloroflexota bacterium | reverse complement strand
TGGAAGATCGGCAGGGCTTCACTGCACTGGCGCGTTTTGGCCAGGGCCAGCCCATACATGTAAAAGTATTCCGCGTTGGTGTAATCTAAGGCCAGGCCGTTTACCTTAACCCCATCCTCGGTTTCACCGCCGCGGATGGCATAGCGGAAAGCGTCGATTGACTCTGGATACTGCAAATTTTTATACAATGCGATGCCCCAGTTTCCCCAGCGGTTGGGGTTGCTGGGTTCGTTCTCAACGGCGGAGCGTGCAAATTGGGCTGCCTTGGCATATTCACCAATCCCAAGATAGATCCGGGAGATATACGTATCTGGCAGCGGGTTGTCCGGATCGAAGGTGTCGGCGACATTGAAGCGCTCGATNNTCAAATTGCAGGGCCGCTTCTTCGTAATTGCCGGTGTAATAGAGTACATAGCCGCGCGCCCGTAGCGCTACCAGCGACTGGTTGTCCAGCTGGATCGCCTGGCGGGAGTGGATGGCTGCCCCTTCGTAGTCGGATTGATCTGCCAGCAGTTCCGCATAATAGGCGTGGGCTTCCACACTATCTGGATTCAATTCCAGGGCCTGCAGGAGGACTTTCTCAGCCTCTACCTCGTTGCCCAAAAAGCTGTATGCCCAGCCCAGCTCGGCCAGAGCCAGCGGGTTCTGATCATTCAGCAGCAAAGCGTTCTCTGCACTGGTTTTGGCTGATTCGTACTCTCCGATCAGGATTTGGTTATGGGCTAATTTAACATATAAACTGGCCAGGTTGGGGGAACCGGAGCTGACGAAGATGGCCTGCTTGTACATTTCGACAGCCTGGTGCAGGTTGCCATCGTTTGCCAGCCGGTCGGCCTCCAGTTCCACCGATTCGGGGACGGGGGTGACGGTGGGGGTGGGCACCTGGGCAATGGGCAGTTCTTCCATCACGTACTGGTCAAAATACCACACCAACCCAATTAACGCCAAAATCAGCACCACAATTGCCGGGTTGGTGCGGCGTTGGCGGCGCTGTTTGTCCATTCGCCATTTACTGCCTTTTAGATACATAGCTCTTTATCTTAACGCGGGAGGGTTCTAATCGTCAAGCACGATTATCCCACGATTTTCCTATGATAAGGTTAGTTTATTCTTTCGAATTACTTAGATGCGCTGAAACCGTCCTTCTCTTACCCAAGAGTGAACCTGGGAAAGGGCTGGTATTCCCCGGGCACTTCTAGGGTAAAATACGGATATGCGCTTCGATATCTTTACCCTTTTCCCGGAAATTTTCCCGCCCTATCTGGACGAGAGCATTCTGAAACGCGCCCGGGAGAGCGGGCTGTTGGAGTTTGGGCTGCATAATATCCGCGATTACACCACCGACAAGCACCGCACCACGGATGATGAGCCATATGGCGGCGGGGGAGGCATGGTGATGAAACCCGAGCCCATCTTTGCCGCGGTGGAAAGTGTTTTGGGTGCCCCGCCGGTTTGTCCGGTGATCTTGCTGACTCCTCAGGGGCGTCCTTTCACCCAGAAGGTAGCTTTAGAATTGGCCGCGGCAGACCATCTGGCATTGCTCTGCGGGCGCTATGAGGGAGTAGATGAACGCGTGCGCCAGCATCTGGTCACCGACGAGATCAGCCTGGGGGATTTCGTGCTGACCGGCGGGGAACTGCCAGCGCTGGCCATTATCGATGCCGTCACACGCTTATTGCCAGGCGTGCTGGGTGACCCGGAGGCCACCCAAAAAGATTCGCATGCCAATGGTTTGCTCGAGTACCCGCATTACACCCGCCCNNCAGTGGCGCCGCCAGCAGTCACTGCAGCGCACCCAGGAACGCCGGCCGGATTTGCTCAAAGGCGACCTGCCGGAAGAATAAAACCGGCCGGGAGACTGCCATGGGGGTCAAGCGAGCCAGATTATTTGCTTATTTCAGTGAACCCTCATTTTTGAGATCGATTTGCAAGCCCGGTGCGAGGCAATTTGCAGTGAAAACAGCCCAATGATCGTGCCAGTTTGGGGGAATGTCCATCACTCATAAGAAAAATGTAAGAAAACAAGTCCCGAGTTGGCCGTTAGCTTGCACCCTCAATTCTCATATGTTAAAATTATCTTTTGATAGCTTTAGCAAACAAGACCCTTGTTTGCTAAAAAGGGTAGCAAAATGAATGATACTGTGCTAACCGAGAGACAAAAACTGATTCTAGGCTTGATCGTGCAGGAGTATGTGGAAAAAGGCAAGCCGATCAGTTCGACGCGCCTGGTGGAAGATTACGGCCTGGAAATGAGCTCTGCGACTGTGCGCAACGAAATGGTGGTGCTGGAAGAATTCAGCTACTTGCGTAAAACGCATGATACAGCCGGCAGGGTGCCCACCGAAGATGCGTACCGCTTCTTTGTGCGCGAATTGATGCAGCGCCCGGAACTGCCGGTTTCATTGCGCCATACCATCTCGCATCAGTTCTATCAGGCGCGCTACGATACCGCCCAGTGGATGCGTTTGGCCGCTTCGGTGCTTGCTCACCAGTCTAATGCAGCTTCAATCGTCACAGCTCCCCAATCGGAGCAGCCGCGCTTTAAACATATGCAGTTAATTTCGACCACTGGCCGCCAGGTATTGATGGTCTTGGTGATGATTGGCGGCAGGGTCAGCCAGCAGATGTTGGTGCTTGGTGAACCGGTCACGCAAGAACAATTGGCCCAAACGGCGAATTTGCTAAACAGCTTGCTGGGCGGCAAAGCCGCTCGAGACATGGCCGCTGCGCCTCCCTCAGATCTGGATGCCCTGACAAAAGATATGTACAAACTCGCCCTGGATGAACTACGGCGCTCTGACATGGTGCTGACCGGTGAGGTTTACCAGGATGGCTGGACCAATATGCTTGCCGAACCCGGATTTGAAGAAGTTGAATCTGCCCGGCGCGCCCTGCGGGTGTTGGAAGAACGCCCGCGCCTGGAGAATTTACTCTCCCAGACGGTGATGAACACAGAGGTTGGCGGAGTGCAGGTGTTAATTGGCGGTGAAGGTAACTGGGAAGAGCTCAGCCATAGTTCGCTTGTGCTGGCGCGTTATGGTGTACCGGAACTTGCCACAGGGATTTTAGGGGTATTAGGCCCCATTCGTATGCCTTATGGGCATACCATTTCAACGGTTAATTTCGTTGCCGGCCTGCTGAGCAACCTGGTCGGCGAAACGATGAGCGATGAACCGCTGGATTAAGCAGAATAAACCTGGCCTGACCAGAAATTTAGGAAGGATTATGAGCAAAGAAAAACAGTCGAAGAAAGACGAATCACGCGAGCAGGAAATCGTTGAGGAGACTCCGGTGGAAGCTCCTGCGGCGGAAATGGAAGCCGTGGAGGATTCAGCCGCACTTGATGAACTGCGCCAGCTGCTGACCGATGCCCAGGAAGAGTCCAGCAAAAATCTGGATGGCTGGCAGCGTGCTCAGGCGGAATTCATGAACTACCGCAAGCGCATGGAAAGAGACCAGGCCCGTATCTACGAGGATGCAGCTGCGCGGGTGATCAAAAGTTTCCTGCCTTTGATGGATGATCTGAATCGCGCCTTGCAAAACGCCCCTGCAGCGGGTGAGGCTGGCGAATGGGCCACCGGCATCGAACTGGTTTACCGCAAGATGCAGTTCATCCTGGAAAACGAGGGTGTGACTCTGATCGAGTCTGAGGGACAAATGTTCGACCCGAACTTGCATGAGGCGATCTCGCAGAGTGAAAGCCCGGATCATGAGAGTGGGCAAATTATCGAAGTAATTCAACAAGGCTATATGATCGGGGACCGTGTGCTGCGCGCTGCCCTGGTTCGGGTAGCCAGCTAACTTGGAGGTAGAAAAAAATGGCAAAGATAATTGGTATTGACCTGGGAACCACCAACAGCGTTGTAGCGGTCATGGAAGGCGGTGAACCTGTCGTCATCCCTTCCTCTGAAGGCGAACGCCTGGTCCCCTCTGTAGTGGCCGTTAACAAGAATGGTGAACGGCTGGTTGGCCGCACTGCCCGCAACCAGGCTGTGATCAACCCCGAGAACACGATCTTCTCAATCAAGCGCTTTATGGGCCGCAAATACGATGACGCGGAAACGCAGCATTCGATCGCCCATGTGCCGTATAAAGTAGCCAAAGCCCCCAATGGCGATGTGCGCGTGATCCTCGGCGGGAAAGAATACTCCCCGCCTGAAATTTCCGCCATGATCCTGGGCAAGCTCAAAGCCGATGCTGAAGCCTATCTGGGTGAATCCGTGACCCAGGCGGTCATCACTGTGCCGGCCTATTTTAACGACAGCCAGCGCAACGCCACCAAAGATGCCGGCAAGATCGCCGGGCTGGAGGTGCTGCGGATTATCAACGAACCCACGGCTTCCTCTCTTGCGTATGGGTTGGACAAAAAAGCCAACGAAATTATCGCCGTTTACGACCTGGGTGGTGGCACCTATGATATCTCCATCCTGGATGTGGGTGAAGGTGTCTTTCAGGTGCGTTCCACCAGCGGTGATACTTTCCTGGGCGGGGACGATTTTGACCAGGCTATCATCAATTACCTGGCCGACGAATTTAAGAAGAACGAAGGGATTGATCTGCGCAAAGACCGCCAGGCACTGCAGCGCCTCAAAGAATCTTCTGAGAAAGCCAAGATCGAACTGTCCACCATTATGCAAACCGAGATCAACCTGCCCTATGTTACGGCAGATGCCTCAGGTCCCAAGCACCTTGTCACGACCCTGACCCGCGCCAAACTGGAACAGCTGACCGACGAACTGGTCAAGCGAACCCTGGGCCCGATGCGCCAGGCCTTGGCGGATGCCGACTTGAAGGCTGACCAGATCGACGAGGTGGTTTTGGTGGGCGGCATGACCCGCATGCCAGCTGTGCAGGAAGCTGTGCGCAGCATGTTCAATAAAGACCCGCATCGAGGTGTCAATCCGGACGAGGTTGTGGCTGTGGGTGCTGCCATTCAGGCAGGTGTGCTGGGTGGGGATGTCAAAGATATCCTGCTCTTGGATGTCACCCCGCTTACCCTATCGATTGAAACCCTGGGAAGTGTGGCAACCCCGCTGATCGAGCGCAATACCACCATCCCGACCCGCAAGAGCCAGATCTTTTCTACCGCCAGCGACAACCAGTCACAGGTAGAGATCCATGTCCTGCAGGGCGAGCGCGAGTTGGCGGCTGATAACAAGTCTCTGGGAAAATTCCAGCTGGATGGCATTCCGCCAGCGCCACGCGGGATTCCGCAGATCGAAGTGACCTTTGATATCGATGCCAATGGCATCCTTAAAGTGACCGCACAGGATAAAGCCACCGGGCGCAGCCAGCATATTACCATCACGGCTTCCTCTGGCCTATCGGATGACGAAGTGGAAAAAATGACCAAGGATGCTGAAATGCACGCGGCTGAGGATTCCAAGCGTAAAAACCTGATCGAATCCCGCAACAACGCTGATAGTGCCATTTACACGGCCGAAAAAGCGCTCAAGGATCTTGAGGATAAATTGGACGACGCCACCAAAACAAAGGTAAGAGACGGCGTGCAGAAAGTGCGTGGTGTGATCGAGAGCGAAGATGCCGACCAGATTAAAAAAGCNNGAGATCAAATCCGCGTTCCGGAAATTGGCGCGCCAATATCACCCGGATGTCAGCGATGCTCCGGATGCCGAAGAGCGTTTCAAGGAGATCAATGAAGCCTATGCAGTCTTATCCGACCAGGATAAGCGCGCGGCTTACGATCGCTACGGGCATGCTGGCCTGAACGGCTTTGGTGGAGCGCCCGATTTCAGTAATCTGGATATTGAGGATATCCTCAATATGTTTGGTTTTGGGATGGGTTTTGATTTTGGCCGCCGGAGCAGCAGCGGCGGTAACCGGCCGCGCCGTGGGGTAGACCTGCAGTACAACCTGACCCTGGAATTTGAAGAGGCCGTTTTTGGGGTTGAGAAAGAGGTTGAGTTCTCGCGCGATGAAACCTGCTCCCGCTGTCAGGGAAGCAAAGCAGAGCCAGGCACATCTGCGGTGCGCTGCACAACCTGCGGCGGCCAGGGCGAGGTGCGTCAGTCCCGCCAGACTTTATTTGGCTCCATGGTGCAAGTGACCACCTGCCCGACCTGCGGCGGTGCGGGCCAGATTGTCCAAACTCCCTGCAATCAGTGCAGCGGGCGCGGCATCGAACGTAAAAGCCGCAAAAAGGTGGTCCAGATCCCGGGTGGGGTTGATACCGGCACCCGCATCCGCCTGAGCGGAGAAGGCCAGCCCGGCGTACACGGCGGACCAAACGGCGACCTGTATCTCAGCATCCGGGTTAACAACCATAAGTTCTTCCAGCGCCGGGAGTATGATATCCTGCTTAACCTGGATATCAATATTGCCCAGGCTACGCTGGGTGCAGAAGTGGAAGTGCCCACGGTGGATGGTCCGACGATCTTGAGCATCCCCGCGGGAACCCAACCAGGCAAAGTGCTCCGCATGCGCGGCAAGGGCGTGCCGTATCTGCGTTCCGACAAGCGCGGCGACCAACTGGTGGTGATCAACACTGAGATTCCGAAACGGCTGTCGGACGAGCAGCGTGAGCTGATGGAAAAATTGGCCGAGAGCCTGGGAACGGAAGTCAAACCCCAGGAGCGCAGTTTCCTCGACCAGGTGCGTGATTTCTTTTCGGGTTAGCTGCAGGGTGCCCCTGCGGTTTAGCACCCCAAACCCAGATCCTAATCCAAGACCCAACTTAACCTTTTTGCCTGGCAGCAGGCTCGCCCCGCTATAAAAAATTCACTTTCACTCACAAGCTGGTCCGCCATGCTTTTTTAGTGGAAGTTTTTTGCTGCTGCCTTCGCGTGGCCGATAGAAGCCCCTGGGAATGGGATTTATAACAATTTAAAAACTTTTATGTATAATTGACCCATTATATTAAAAAGAGGAGCATACATGAAATCAATTGCCGTTTACTGTGGATCCTCAGACAAGGTTGCTGAGAATTATTTGGAAACCGCCCGCCGGGTTGGAAGGCTGCTGGCAGAGCAGGGGATTCGCCTGGTTTATGGCGCTGGCAGTACCGGTATGATGGGGGCGGTGGCAACCTCAGCTATGGATGCCGGGGGTGAAGTGGTTGGGATCATTCCGCAAATGTTCAATACCCCCCAATTGGCTTTGCCGAGCACCACTCACTTTGAAGTCCTTCCCGACATGCACACCCGTTTGGCCCGCATGATGGAACTGGCTGAAGGATTCATCGCACTGCCAGGTGGGTACGGAACGATGGATGAATTTTTCCAGACTGTAACCTGGGCGCAGATTGGCCTGCACCAAAAGCCGATTGGCTTGCTCAACCACGGGGGGTATTACAACGGGTTGGTGTCATTTTTACAGCATATGGAATCGGAGGGATTTATGTATGCTGGGCATAACGGTTTATATGTGGTGGAAGATACCCCGGAAGCACTGATTGAGGCGATGGCTGCCTACCGCATCCCACAGGAACTTAATAAATGGGTGGAGCGGGAATAGCGCTCAGCCCCCAAAAACCTTTCGCATCTGCCTGAATATGGCTCTCTGGTGGGATTTCCACCTCAGGCTGGATAAAAATCCCCCCAGCCCTTTCGGGGCAAAATAACCTGTCTGGCGAACCAGTGTTTGGCCTTTTGGCTGTGAGAGCAGTTCCCACTCGATCCAGCGTGGGCCACCGGTGTGCTGCGTGGCTTTGAGGAAGATGCGGCGGTCTTCCAGCATTTCTTCCTGCTGGTGAGTTGTGAGTTGGCTTTCTATCCAGGCGACCAGCTTTGGATAAACCTCTCCGGCAGACTGGGGGACCAGAACCTGCCCGGATTCGATCACAAACCCTTCACTTAGGACCGATACACCCGGCTGATTGCGGCCGATCCAGATGCGCTCCAATTTGTCAGGATGCAGCTCAGCCAGAGATTGCTGTAAGGCCTGCTGGTAATCATCCAGCTGCACCTCAGGAAAGACCTCGATTGCCCTGGGGTCGGAAACCGTGCTGTTGCTGTTCAGCCCTTCGATTAGCGGGTAGGCAATTGTGGCTGGTACCGGGGTGAGCTTCCCGACGACGTAGGCCATCATGGCGGTTGGCAGGGTTGGGAGGATGATCATCTCGCGCCGCAAGCCGCGTGATTGGCCGTAGAGCAGCATGGTCTCTGCATAAGTGAAGGCCTCATGTCCTCCAATTTCAAACACCTCGCCGCGCCCCTGATCGTTTTCCAGGGCAGCGATCAGGTAGTCAATAACATTATTCGCAGAGATCGGCTGGGTGCGATTTTTCAGCCAGCTGGGACCGACGAGGATGGGAAATTGTTCGCATAAAAAGCGGATCATCTCAAAGGAGATGCTGCCCGGTCCCACGATGACGCCTGCGCGAAACTCGGTTACGGGCACTGCCTGGTTACGCAGGGTGATTCCGGTTTCGATGCGCGAACGCATGTGGGGAGCGATTTTGGCCTTGGGGTCGGCCAGCCCTCCCAGGTAAATGATGTGCTGGGTGCCTGCCTGCTCGGCTGCCCGGGCAAAGTTCTCTGCACCATTCAATTCGATCTGCTGGTAGCCGTGGCCGCTGGACATATTATGGATCAGGTAATACGCGGCGTCGATCTGGTGCAGGGCTGCCGACAGGCTAGCCGGTTGGGTGACATCTGCGATTGCGATTTCTACCTTCTCAACCCAGGGCTGGTGGGCGATTTTGTCTGCATCACGCACCATACAGCGCACCAGATATCCGGCTTTCAGGAGCCTGGGTACCAACTTGCCAGCAATATACCCACTTGCTCCGGTCACTAAAATCCGTTTCGGTTGCATTGGTTCACCCCGGGGATCGCGCAATCTCTGCTGCCCGTTTGGTCAGGTTGCGGATCATGCCGTCAAAGATAAATTTATGGATTGGAAAGAGGGAGTACCAGTAGATAAATCCTGCCAACCCGCGGGCAGCAAAATATGCCCCTAACTTCAGCAGAGTCTTGCCATCTGGTTGGGGGACCGATTCGAATTCCAGCCAGGCCCTGCCTGGCGTTTTCATCTCTGCCCTCAGCAGCATGGAACGCTCAGGCGTAATTGATTCTACGCGCCAGAAGTCGAGTGATTCACCCACCCGGATCTCATCGGGATGGCGGCGGCCGCGCCGCAACCCCACTCCACCCACCAGCTTATCCATCCAGCCGCGGATTGTCCAGGCCCAGTCCATATACAGCCAGCCGCGTTCCCCACCGATGCCGGTGTAGGCTTTGAAAACTGCCTCCGTGGGCAGGTCAAGCACCTTCTGGCGTTTTTCGATCATCATGCCTTCAATGACCGAGAAGCGGTACGGTTTTAGGTCTCCGGAGGAGGATACCAGGGCGTCGCTCCAGGAGGTTTCTACTTTGCCCAGCCGGATGTTTTCCAAGGCCTGCCTGACGGAATCTCTGAAATTTTTGGGCTGGATTTCCGGGAATAATTCTGCTGCCTTATTGGAAACCACCAGGCTCTCAGATTTCAGTCCCTGGATCAAAGGCAGTACCATGCGCCAATGGATCGGGGTGACCAGGTGGACCCAATAAGCCGAAAGGTGAGGCGCATAGACCGGCACAGGGATCAGCCGGCGCTTAAAGTTTCTCTCTTCAGCATACTCGCGCAGCATGTCGGCGTATCTCAGACGCGTGGGGCCGCCAATTTCGATGACTTGGCCGATGCTCTCAGGATTGTCCAGCGCAGAGACCAGGTAATTCAGCGTGTCCTGGATGGATATCGGTTGGGCCAGGGTGTAAAACCAGCGCGGGCAGATCATCACGGGCTCGCGTTCGGTCAGGTAGCGCACCATTTCGAACAGCGCACTTCCCGCGCCAATAATCATCCCGGCACGAAATTCCGTGGTGGGTATAAGGCTTTGGCGCAGGACTTCGCCAATATCCAGGCGGGAACGCAGATAAACAGAGAGTTGTGTGCCGGGGTCGGCCAGTTCCCCCAAATAGATGATGCGCTCCAGCTGGGCCTGTGTGGCTGCTGCGACAAAGTTGTTGACTGCCCGGCAGTCTCTTTCAGGATATATTCTTCTGCCTTTTACACCCTGAACCAGGTAATAGGCAATCGAGATATTTTCTAATGCCTGGGGGAGCGAGTCAAAGTCCAGTAGATCTGCTTCAACGACTTCTACCTGGCTCAGCCAGGCATGACCGCGCAGGCGGGATTTATCCCGCACCAAACACCGCACCTGGTAGCCTGCCCGCAGCAGCATTGGTACCAGCCGTCCGCCGACGTATCCGGTTGCTCCTGTGACGAGAATCTTTTTATTTTTTTCAATCATGAATTATGCAGCTTTCATCTTGAATAGAATTAACAATATAACTGACATGCTAAAGAAGCCATGATTAAGATGATGGGCAGCAAGAACCTCTTACGCAATCACCCCTTTTTGTTGAGGAGTTCGGTGAGCCGGTTGACTTCTTCTAGTAATTCCCGGATACGGTTCGACATGATCTCCAGAATCCTGAAGGCCAGCGAAGGGTCCTGGTGGATGCGGGGAAGTAAGTTGTTCTTATCCACGGTCAGGATGCGAACAGGCCCGCGTGCCCGAACGCTTGCTGAACGGACATCACGGTCAAAGAGCGCCATTTCTCCAAAGAAATCTCCAGCGCTACGGGTCACCAGGGGTACTTCGAGCATGTCTTCTTCCATGAAGATCTCAACCGTGCCTTCCTGGATCACGTACATGCAGTTTCCCATCTCCCCTTGCCGGATAATATAGTCTCCATCCTGGTAGGTTTTACCTAATTCACCTGTTTTCACGCGGGTATACTCCTTATCGGCTATTAATTTGATCCTGAGCAGTCCCCGAAATTTTTTGGGGAGCAACAGCGGAAGAGATTAGATCCAGAAGGAATCTGCCCCAAAGACCAGGGTGGAAAGTCCGGAGCAGGATATCTCCATAGGGAGCGCTGCCTGTGAACATATCCCAAAGTACTGTGCTCATATGCCGGTTCTTGCCTGGTTTGGTTTGTTCTCTGGCGACCATTTTTAAGACTGCCTGCCGGGCAAAGGTTCGTTTTTGTATTTGGCGGGTAAATAAAAAGATTACTTTGCCGATCGAATTATCGGTCTCGATTGCTTTGCAGGCCGGAAAGAAATGCTGCTCAAATTTCTCGGCGGAGACACCCTGGAAAACGGCAGTGGAAGCGGCCGCTTTTGCGATGCGATAGGCTGCCCCAATACCATCCTTATACAGGCGGGTGACGCCACAGTCTCCCACGAAGAGCAGGCGGTCGGCGTAGGGATTGGCTGCCCCGGCGGTGTTGATCCGCGGTGAGCACCAGCAAGAGGGGGCGTTCAGGTCCAGACCATCTGGGAAGCATTTTTTGACCGCCGGGGTGTCCAGAAAGGTATTCAGCAGTTCGCTGTCAATATCCTCTCCGAGCAAGCAGACAGACACATAATCGCCTTTGGGAATGATGGCAGCAAATTCTAGCCGCGGCAGGTCCAGCAGGAAAACATGCATGGAAGACCCCAGCAGATCCTGGATCTGCTCTTCTCCGAGGTAGTATTCGCGTATATGGGTCTTGGTGGTGGCGGGTGGCGCATATTTGAGGTCAACATTTTTAAAAAGCTTGTGAGTGGCGGCATTGACACCTGTGGCCGTGATGATCAGATCATATTCTTGGGGTTCCTGGTGGCGGACATGAATCTGGGGTTTACCGTTTTCCCAGATCACCTGGTCCACCCGGCTCTGGATGACGCGCGCGCCCTTGGCAGTGGCGAGCTGTTGTAAATGTCCATCAAAACTTCCCCAGCGGAAATTTATGGCATCTCTCGGCCCGCTCCCACGATGAACTGCGCCTATTCTTTTTTCTCGCAGAGGGGTCTCGATCTGTACTTTGCCTATATCTGTATGTAGGACGTATGAATCGATGCCGCGCTGAACCACGGTTGTTGGCAGGTTGATGCCTTCGGTGGCCAATATCTGCACCAGGGATTCTGAGATGATGCCCCCGCACATGTTGCAGCCGCTTGGCCCGCTTTGATTAAAGTCTCGCGGTTCGTAGATATCGACCTGGAGATCTATCCCCATCCTTCGGGCCATATCGATTAAAAAGAAACTGGCGAAAGAACCAGCCGGGCCTCCCCCAATAACCCCTACCCGGGAATTGTCAGCAAGTTCAAATTGTTGTGCTGGCATGTTTAGCTCCACAATTGTGTGATGATTACGCTGGCAGAACTCCTCTCATCTTCCACCAGCCTACTCCCCTGGTATGAGCGGTTCTGACGAGAGCTGTTGGTTGAATATTTTTATGGCGCTTCAATTGCTATGCCTATAATACTGTTTTTCTTGCGGTCAAGTCAATTATTTTTTTGGCGTACCGCCAGGCCGACCCAATCCTCTATCATCAATTGTTCGCAGACTTCCAGGCCATGCTGNNCCAGCAGATCTGCCATGCCTTCGTCCAGCAGTTGGATCAGGATGTGGGTGAGGATATTGGCGATCACCACCGGGGCCTGGCTTGCGGGGAACATGCCTTGCCGCACATCTGTCACAGATCCGGCTTCAAACAGCAGTTGCTCGTTCACTGCATTGTCGGCGGCGGTTTGGCGGGCAATCTCTACCGAGGCTGGGTCGATGTCCACCCCGTATGCGGCGGCTGCACCAAGCTTGCGGCCAGCAATTGCCAGGATGCCNNCAGGCTGAGCTGTGTGGTGGGGTGTGTGCCCGTGCCGAAGGCCATCCCCGGGTCGATGCGCAGCGGGATGCGCGCTGTCTCCGGCGCCTCCACCCAGGCCGGCAGCACCAGCAGCTTTTCCCCGATCTCGATCGGGCGGTAATGCTGCTTCCAGGCCTGCATCCAGTTCTGTTCTTCGATGATAGTAAAAGTGGGCTCGGGAAGCTCCTGGATGCGGCCTAAGAACCACAGCGCTTCTTCCAGCTTCTGGCGGACCTCTTCCAGCTGGTCGTTGATGGGAAGGTAGGCACAAACCCGCATCGGGCCAACCGGCTCGCCGTATTCGTCGGCACTGGCCTGGATGGCTGTGCTCTCTACGGCAACACCCCCGGGAGCGAAGCGGGCCAGCACCTCAGTCACTGCCTCTGCCAGCTCCCCGCTGACTATCAGCGAGACCTCTAACCAAGATTGTTTTGTCATAAGGCTATTATAAATGAAGAGCGAGCCAGTGTGGAAAGGTCTGTGCAGCTGGCTGGAACTCCAGCCCGCCGCACGTCGCGCCTTTGAACAACGGAATCCCAGTACGCATCATTCCTGCTTGATATCGGATTAGCAAAACTCAGAGTTGCATCTCGGGCTGGCAGTCCATATTAACCTGCCTTTAACCTTTAATGATTGATTCTCACACCAAGATATGTTAAAATTGTATAAATGTATCATTGTAGTATTGTATGAATGTGCCATTGTTTAAGGTAAGGAGAACCATGAATACAATAGAAGTAAAGCATGTGGCCAAATCTTTCGGCAAGAATCAGGCTGTCAGAGATGTTTCTTTTGAGGTCAGACCGGGAGAGATATTTGGCTTGTTGGGCCCCAATGGCGCGGGTAAAACCACCACCATACGGATGCTGCTGGATATCTTTAAACCGGACCAGGGCCAGATCTCTGTTCTGGGTGGGGCGATCTCGGAGGAAAAAAAGAACCGCATCGGCTATATGCCGGAAGAACGCGGCATGTACCAGGATATCCAGCTGGAAAGGTGCTTGGTTTATTTTGGCCGCCTGAAGGGCTTGTCTAACCAGGAGATCCACACCCGGCTGGAAGGCTGGCTGGAGAAGTTTGACCTGTCTGCGCACCGCCGCAAAAAGGTCAAGGAACTCAGTAAGGGAATGCAGCAAAAAGCGCAGATCATCGCCACCTTGCTGCACGAACCTGAACTGATCATCATCGATGAACCCTTCTCCTCCCTAGACCCCGTCAATACCCAGATGATCAAAACCCTGCTGCAGAGCGAACGTGATAAAGGCCGCACGATCTTAATGAGCACCCACCAGATGCATCAGGTAGAAGAGCTGTGCGATCGCATTCTGCTGGTCAATCAGGGACGCGATGTGCTGTATGGCAAGCTATCTGAGATTCGTGGCCAATATGCCAGCCATGCGGTCTTGGTGCGCTCTGCTCAAGAGCTGCCGCAGGTGCATGGCGTAATTGACCGCCAGCAGGCCAATGGGGCTGTGCTGCTGCGTCTCGATGACCACACCACTCCCCAGGAGGTCTTGGTCAACCTGGTGGGCAAAGGGGTGCAGTTGGATCAGTTTGAGATCGCCGCNNTTCCAGAAAAAATTCATCCTGGCTATGTTGAGTGTCCCACTGGTGCTGGCAGTCAGTATCCTGGCCGGATATCTTGCCTACCAATTGGAGCGCAACGAGTCTCCCATCGGATATGTAGACCAGGCAGGCGTGCTAGCCCAGCGTGTCTCCGTTCCTGAAGATATTGTCAGCAAAAATCCGGTAGACATCGTGGCTTTCCCCAATCAGGATTCTGCCGATGCGGCACTTGAAAATGATCAGATCCAGGCCTACTACCTGCTGCCAGCGGACTATCAGGATACGCGTGAGGTCACTCTCTTCTATTTTAAGGAACCTGGCGGGAATGCTGAAAATGATTTTTTTGATTTTCTGCAAAGCAATGTCTCTGTGGGAATGCCGGAGAAAGTGGTCACACGCTCCATGGAGGGCTTTGACCTGACGGTCCGTTCGATGGATGGCAACCGTGAATTCAGTGAGAACCAGATCCTCAACCTGATTCTGCCGATCGTTTTTGGTTTTCTCTTCACTTTTGTGCTTACCTCCGGCTCCGGGTATCTGAGCAATGCGGTCACCGAGGAGAAGGAAAACCGCACCATCGAAGTGCTGGCAACCTCCATGTCTGCCAACCAGTTCATTGCCGGTAAGGTACTGGGGATCGTGCTGGTAATTTTTACCCAGGTGCTCAGCTGGCTGGCCTTTTTTATCGCGGCCTTCTATGCGGCACGGGCCACCTTTGAGGAGGAATGGCTTCAATCGGTTACGCTAAACTGGGATGTCTTTCTGATGCTGGTCCTGGTCTTCATCCCGGCTTTCTTCTTCTTCTCCGGCATTGCCCTGACAATTAGCAGTACCGTGACCGAAGCGTCAGAAGGCCAGCAGGCTGTAGGTATTATTGCCATGCCGGTTGGCTTCTCGTACTGGTTTGCAGTGTTGATCATCAACAACCCCAGCAGCCCGTTGAGCGTTGGACTAAGCCTGTTCCCCCTCACTGCACCAACGTTGATGCCGCTGCGAGCAGCTTTCGGGATTGTGCCGCTGGAGCAGTTTGTGGCCTGTGTCGTCCTCCTGACGGCCAGCGCGATCTTTACCATCTGGCTGGCAGCGCGGGCCTATGAAATGGGCATGATGCAGTATGGCAAACGGCTGCGGCTCGGAGAGCTGCTGCGCAGCAAGCAGAATGGAAAGTAGGCAGACCATGAAAAAGACCTTCTTTGTTTTTATCACAGAAATTGTCAACACCGTGATGCGCCCTTCGTTCATCCTGATCACATTCGGCCTGCCGGTAATCGCTTTTGTGCTCCTAACAGTATTTACCAATGCCAGTGAGACTGACCAGGCCTCCATCACCAGCCTCATCGCATCTGCCATGGAGATTGAATCTCAGGGTTACGTGGACCCGGACAACCTGGTCAGAATGCTGCCTTCCGATGTGACGGAAGAGATGCTGATCGCTTACCCGGACGAGGCAAGCGCACGGGCAGCCTTGGAGCAGGGAAAGATCTCGGCCTACTACCTGATCACTGAGGATGTGATCGAGACAGGTGATCTGGTGGTTGTGACTTCAGATTTCAAGCCATTGTCTTCAGGTGGGAATGATAAGGTGATGACCTGGACTCTGATGGTCAATTTGCTGGGAGGCAACGAGGAACTGGCAGCGCAGGTGCAATACCCGATGGTGGAAACGCGCGTTTCATTGGCGGAGGAAACCTCCGCCGACGATGCGGAAAACCCGCTCTCTTTTGCGGTGCCGTATGCGGTTACTCTTTTCTTCTATATGATCATCTTCGGCTCAGCTTCCATGATGCTCAACAGCATTGGAAAGGAAAAACAGAACCGCGTGCTGGAAGTGCTGCTGCTCTCGGTATCGCCGAAACAGCTGCTGGTAGGCAAAATTGTCGGGCTCGGGCTGGTAGGTTTAATGCAGACCTTCATTTACCTGCTGCTGGGGTTTGGGCTGCTCAGGATTGGTGGCAGAAGCTTCGAAGCTGCGGCCAACTTCTCCTTGCCCCCAAGCCTGGTTTTGTGGGGACTGGTGTTCTTCATTTTGGGTTACAGCATTTATGCATCCCTGATGGCAGGAGCGGGGGCGTTAGCGCCTAATACCCGTGAGGCTTCCCAGATCACCTTTATGCTGATCCTCCCGATGATCGTGCCGCTGTTCTTTTACAATTTGCTGATCCATGATCCCAACAATACGCTGAGTGTGGTGATCAGTATGTTCCCCTTCTCTGCACCGGTGGCCATGATGACGCGACTGACGGTGGGCACAGTTCCCCCCTGGCAGATTGCCCTGACCATTGGCTTGATGCTGGTAACAGCCTACATTATTATTCTGATGGTGGCGCGCTTGTTCCGGGCGCAGACCATGCTTTCCGGGCAGGAATTTAAACCAGGTCTGTATCTCAAAGCGCTGATCGGTAAGTACGGNNGCTGTAGAGTGCCCAACCTTGCCACAGGAATGCTTCTTCTGAGTTCGGGGTCACCTGGAGGGTGTGCTCGGCGAGCGCCAGCAGGTCTTCGTAGCGCTGGCTCTGGAAGTAGGCATGGAATGGGCCAAACTGGTAGCGCAGCATTCGCTGGGGCAGTTCGAGCTGGCGGGCCTGGTCGTAGGCCTGGGCGGCTTCCGGATAGCGTTCAAAGTAGGTCAGGTTTGAGCCCAGGTTGAACCAGGCCAGCCCATCGGTCGGGTCTTGGTCGATCTCGGCCTGGGCTGTATTCAAAGCGTTTTGACGGTTGGTTTGCAGATCCCAATTCTCTCCCAGGGTCTCCTTGACCAGCGCCTCCTGGTGAGGGAGGAAAATAATGATATAAACGCGGTTAAAAGGCTTCCAGCGCTGGTCGGTTTTCTCGTAGCTTACCAGCCGGTCGGGCTGGCGGAAAGAATCCTGGGCATAGAAAACGCGCTGGCTGTCGTCGTAGCCCGTCAGCAGCAGGAAATGCCCGGCCCATTTATCATCCCCCGGCCAAAACTGCTCTTCAAGCTCATCGCCTTCTTCGATCATTACCGGGATGCCATTGGCGATCAGTGTTTTCAGGGTTGGAATATCCCCACCAACCCGGTAGATCAGGTTGAGCCACCCGGCATAATTCCAGGCGAAATAAGCCAGTTCTTCCACGTTCACATTGCGGTCGGCGCGATCGGGTTTAATCACCTCATCAATGGCGTGCTGGTCGCCTTCCCAGCCGTAGTAGCGCAGGTACATGGAAAGGGTCGCCGGCCCGCAGCCGTTGATATCTTGCCGTTCCCAGTCGGGGGGATTTAGATACACCTGGGCAGGTAGAGGGGTAGGAGAGGGGCTGGGCGGTTGGGGCGTCGCAACCGGTTCAAGGTCAGAAGTAGCTGTGGGGGCCGGCAGGCTGACGTTTGGTGTGACCGTTGGTGTGACCGTTGGGTCTGAAATGTTGGGTGGATTGGTGGGCAGCGGGGTGGGGATCTGCCCTGCTGGGTTCACCACGCCGCGCAGGTAGGCTTCTGCCTGGATGTATCCCCATAGAGCCCGGTCCTTGATCGAGGGGATTTGGAACAGCAGCAGCCCGACTACCAGCAGACTTCCAAGGCTTATCAGGATTCTTTTTGTACGCATATGTCATTCAGACAACATATAAAAAGGATTTCTACCGTTAACTTTTTTGCTGGTAGCGCTGCCAGAGTATGTTGAGCGTTTCTTCCAGGCGCTGTCCCAAGGCCGCTCCGCGTGCCGTGGTGACATCATCTTCGTTTTCAAAGACCGCATAGGGCACCTGAGTTCCCTGAATGGTGAGGAATTCGGCATTCTGAGCGCTGATTTCTGCCCAATCGCTCTCGCGGTAGAGGACGGCCATCTTTTCGTCTGGCAGGCCGTGTTCTAGGATGCTGTCCGGGCGATCCGGGTTGAAACGGGCCTGGTTCTTGCGCAGCGATTCTTCCCAGGATACATTGAGATACAAAACTGCCATCTGCTCCACCACTTCCCGGCTGAGATGTTCAAAGGCACGTTTAAAACCGCCGTGCTGGCTGCCGCGTGCAAATTCGATGATCGCGGTTTTGTTCTGGTGATAGCTGGGCTGGTCGCGCAGCATCTTGCGGTAATCCAGTGAAATGCGCCGGATCAGCACATCCCAAAGATAATCATATTTGAAATAGCCGTCTGTATCCGTGTGCAGGCGGTTTTTCCCCATCTCTTCGAGGATTTTATCTTCCTCAAACCAGGTCCACAGCATTGGGAAGTCATCCAGTTCCTCGAAATCTCCAATATGGAAGCGTTCGATCCGCTCTTGAGTGGGTGTGCGCTTCAGGTAGTCAATGATTTCACTTTTTCCAGCTGCCGGGCGGGCGATGAGTAGCAATAGGTTAAAGGCATTCTCTGGCATGGGTTCTCCTTATTTTTTCAATCAAGAGTCTATTTTATCAAGAAAATGCCACCGGGTGCTCACCAATCGCTTGATGAGCCGCCTGCAGGACCCTGGGAGATTGCCTTTCCGGGATGCAGGGGGTCTTTGACGGGGCCCTGCTGCGGTTTCAATTCATTTTGACAACCGCCTGTATCTATGATAAAATATGTCCTGCATGACTGGTAAGGCCCGGCCAGATTCTTTGCCGGGTTGCTTTTTTTATAGAACCCAACAAGACTTACACAGTCTTGATAAAAGGTGTGCTGCCCACCTTGAAAAGGTTGCAGCAAAATAACATACTGGATAAGGGGAATCGAAAAGAGGTTTTCAGGAGCCACTGGCTCCATTCTTTTGCTTTTCCAAATCGGAATATTTCAGGCACGATTCCCTTGTTACCTGATCACTGCCTGCCTGGATATTTAAGGTCGGCAGAGGTTGGGGTTATTAAAAGGAAAATATATTTATGAGTTCAAACAGTTTAAGAATTGTTCCCCTGGGGGGGTTAGGGGAAATAGGTAAAAACATGATGGTCTACGAATATGAGGATGATATTCTGATCGTAGATACCGGCATCATGTTTCCTGAGAATGATATGCTTGGAATTGATTACATCATTCCAGATTTTCAATATTTAATTAACCGACGCAATAAAGTGCGCGGCATTGTCATCACACACGGCCATGAAGATCATACTGGTGCGATCGGGCATGTGCTGGATGAGATCGATGCGCCGATCTACGCCACGCCGCTGACGCGCGGCTTGCTGGAAGTAAAGCTGGCTCGCAGCGGGCATCTGGAAAAGGCCCAACTGCACACCGTTCAGGCGGGCGAGAAGATCAAGATTGGCGTTTTTGAAATCGAGTTTGCCCATGTCTGCCATTCCATTCCGGATGGCGTAGCCCTGGGTATCACCACCCCGGAAGGCTTGGTGGTGCACACCGGTGACTACAAGTTCGACCACACCCCAGTGGATAATTGGCCGACGGATTATGCCAAGCTCTCGGAATGGTCTGGCCGGGACGTGCTGGCTCTGCTGGCAGACTCCACCAATGCTGATACACCTGGCTGGACTCCCTCGGAACGGGTGATTGACCCGGCATTTGATGAGGTTTTCCGCGAGGCCAAAGGCCGCATATTGGTGGCTTCCTTTGCCTCGCTGATTTCCCGCATGCAGCAAGTTGGCACAGCGGCCCGAAACCACGGCCGCAAGATGGCTTTTGTGGGTATGAGCATGCGTGAGAACGCAAAAATGGCCACCCAACTGGGCTACCTAGACCTGCCAGAAGATCTGATTGTCTCGTTGGATCAAGCCTTAAAAATGAAACCCAAAGAGGTGGTGCTGATGTGCACTGGTTCCCAGGGGGAACCTACCTCAATTATGGGGCGCCTGGCTACGGGACGCAATCGGCAGTTTGATGTCCAGGAAGGGGATACGATTGTGCTGTCTTCCCATCCTATCCCGGGTAACGAAGAAACGGTTTATCGCACGATCAACAAGCTCTTCCAGCGCGGGGCCAATGTGATCTACGACCCCATCAGCCCGGTACATGTTTCCGGGCATGCCAGCCAGGAAGAGATGAAGCTGATGCTGCATCTGGTGAAGCCCAAATACCTGATCCCCATGCATGGCGAGCTGCGCCATCTGCGCCAGCACGGTAAAATGGGCGAAGAACTGGGTATCCCGCCTGAAAATATCGCGGTGGTCGAGAA
This sequence comes from Chloroflexota bacterium, assembly GCA_003486225.1. Next base: position 6,914 of record DNGN01000041.1, on the reverse strand, counting down.
CGGCACCATCATCGAGTTTGAAGATGAGCTTATGAGGATTGGCAACCGCATCCCCGGTGGTTATGTGTTTGTGGATGGCTCACGGGTGGGGGATGTCGGTCCGGCCGTGGTGCGGGAACGCGAAGCACTCTCGCGGGATGGGTTTATCTCGGTCAGCCTGCTGGTGGATAAAGACTTCTTCCAGCTGCGCGATCCGGAGATCATCACCCGCGGCTTTGTATATAAATACGAAGCGGAAGAACTGTATTCCGATATCAACGAGACCATCGAAGATGTGCTGGCCCACGGCAAAGTGGACAAGGAAAAAGGGGCTATCGAAGGTGAATTGGAGCGGGCTTTACGCAATCTGCTGCACGAACGAAGCCGTCGGCGCCCCATGATCTTCACCAATGTCGATATCGTCTGATGTCAGATGTAGCTCAAGCGCACAAAGAAATCTTGGTGGGGGTAGTCTCCGATACGCACGGCAGGCTGCCTCCCCAGGTACTGCAGGCGCTTGAGGGGGTCTCCCTCATCATCCATGCCGGTGACCTGACCACCCCCCAGGTGCTGGAATCCTTACGGCAGGCCAACAAATTCACTGCTGTACGCGGCAATTCAGATACGCATGACGAACTGCGTTCCCTGCCACATTCTGAGGTGGTGCAGCTAGGGGGTGTTTTTATTTATGTGATCCACGATTTGATGGACCTGGATATCGACCCGCGAGCGGCAGGCTTTGATGTGGTGGTCTATGGCCATTCGCATGTTCCGCGCATCCAGGAGCGCCAGGGAGTGCTGTATCTCAATCCTGGCAGCCCAACCTTTCCCCGCATGGGAACCAGCCCCGCCGTGGCACTCCTGCGCATCCAGCAGACCGCAGTGCGTGCTGAAATCATTGAACTGGCTTAGTTCCGAGAATCCAATTGCGATAGAATTAAAATTCTAGATTTGATAAAAATATCCTGAAAATGCGGTAGAATCCAATCCTACGCATGATCGGATTGGCCGATCGGGGAATCATGATGGCTGTATAGGTTTCACGATTGATACACGAATAGGTAATGCATATGGCAAACAGACCTTCTTTTCAACGGTATAAACAGGATCGGGAGCGCCGACAAAAATACGGCCCGCTCATCATGGGAGGGGCCGCAATTATCTTGGTGGCTGTCGGGATCTTGCTGATTTTTATGTGGGCCAGAGGGGCATCTTTTAGTTTTGGCCCCGCCGATACCCCAACCCCAACCGCGACCTTCACCAACACACCCTTGCCCCCAACCGCGACAGCCACTGAAACTCCGCTGCCGTCTGAGACCTCAGTCCCCACCGAGACTCTCGTACCCACCCCGTCAGAGCCCTTCCCCTATACTGTCCAGGCAGGCGACTCGCTGATCTCGATTGCCGATCAGTTCGGTGTTGAGTATGTCTGGATTATGCTTCTGAACGGCCTGACCTACGAATCCATTTTATATGCCGGGGATTCGCTGCTGATTCCAAATCCGGATATGGGTTTGCCAACTGCCACCCCGCTGCCGCCTAACCTGCCGCGCGGCGCTATCATCGAGTACTTTGTGCTTCCGGGAGACACCCTGCTGCTGATCTCCGAGGAGTATCTCTCTACCATTGAACGCATTGTGGAAGAAAATGACCTGGAAGACGCTTCATCGATCTTCCCCGGCCAGGTCTTGAAGATCCCGTATTACATCATTACACCTACCTTCGGACCCACCCAGACCCCCACACCGCAGGAGACGCCAACGCCCACTGCAACCCCATAAGTCGAACTTTTATTCTGGCATAAAAAGGGACAGGCAAACGCCTGTCCCTTTATCCTTAATGCCACATTTATTAAACAAACTTGAGAATGGATTCCATGGGTTGCCACCCGGTTTATAATCCTGCTCATCAAGTTTTCAAGGAGGCCATCTGATGGAGAAATACCCAATTGAGCGCCAGGACTTATTGCACACCCTGGTGGATGCCCTGCAGGAAAAAGATTATGCCCTGGCCATGTGGGAAGGCGGCGCGGCCGGCTTTGACCGGGTGGATGAATGGTCGGATGCCGATGTGCAGGTGATCATCAAAGACGGATTTGTCGAACAGGCATTCGAGGATGTCGAGAAGGCCCTGGCGGACCTGAGCGAAACGGATTACCGCTACCGGCTGCCTGAGCCGACCTGGCATGGTCATTCGCAGTGCTTTTACCGCTTTAAGGATGCCAGCCCCTACCTGATGCTGGACCTGGTCATTATCCAGGAGAGCAGCCAGGCAGACCGTTTTATGCAGTTCCGGACTCACGGCCAGCCTTTGATCTGGTTTGATAAACCGGGGCTGGTGGTGGAGGAGCCGCTGGATATCGAGGGTATGCTGGGGAATATGAAAACCGCAGTTGAGGCTGCCAAGATGCGCTTTGACCTGTTCTGGATCCTGACCATGAAAGAGATCCACCGCGGCAACCAGATGGAAGCCTTTGCCTTCTACTATAATTTCGCNNTGGCGGATTTCTTCTTTGTGCGCGACCTGGCAGACCTGGAGGCAAAATTTGTCCAGGCCCGCGAGTGGTTTGAAGGGGTAGTCAATGGGATGGATTGGGAAAGGGTGGAAGCTGCGCTGGCTGCGGATTAGCTTCCGAACACGCGCCAGGCATCTTCGATCTGTTTGACGAAGAACTCGCCATCTTTCTCATTTGCCAGGCCAGTTTTGACCTCTGCCAGCTTGCTGGAAAGCGCCAGGTCGTCTGGGTTGGCAAGCATGGTCGCCAGCAGGGCAAAGCCCTGGGCCAGCAGTGCTTCGGCTTGGGAGCCAGCCTGACGGGCAAAGCCCTCGGCCTGAGCGAAGTCCTTCCTGGCGCTGGAATTGTCCGCCACTGCCATCTCCTGCGCGCCCAGCATCCAGTAGGCCCGGCTCAGAGGCAGAGGGGCTTTCTTTAGCTCGATCGCCAGCCTGAGGTTTTGCTTGGCGGCTGCCAGGCCCAGACGGACTTGCTCCGGGGTGATCTCGAAACCGGGTTCGTCCCAACCCGGCCAGGTGAAGGATGCCAGGTTATATTGGATCGCTTTGACCTGGCTTTTGATCTCGTTGGTCTGCTCGGGGAACCTGGAGGCGAGCTGCTCCCCCAGGGCGATCCCGGCCTGCCCGATCTGGATAGCCCCCGGCAGGTCTTTTTGCTGCCAGTAGGCATGGCGCAGGAGTTGGTCGAAAACCTCGACCAGCTCGGGTGGGGCAAGGTTGGGGTCTCCGGACGCAAGATGCTTAATGACAGCATCCACTCCTAGCGAGTTGAGAATTTCGATAGCGTGTTCTTTCATGGCCGGGATTAAGGATCAGAGTGTCGTGTCTTCGAGATCCGCAGGTTTTTGGACGGTTGGTTTATCCCGCTCGTTGTAGGCCATTTTGCGCAGGAAGGCTTCCTCTAAATTGACATTGCTAATATTGGCCAATACGGTCAGGTAATACAGCACATCGGCAATCTCTTCATCGATGGTGTGCTTGATGGCCTTGGCGCGCTCATCCTCGGGATCAAGTTTTTTATCCTTCTTGATCATTTCGGACAGTTCGCCAACTTCTTCAATAAATTTCATGAAGTAGGACATCTTCTTGGATTTCTTATTGTCTCGTTTGGCAACGTATTTCTGCAGTTTTTGGAGGGTGATCGGCGTTTTCATCATTATTCTTTATTTTAATCTAAAATTGGGCTCTCAACCGGGCAATTGGCACATAAATACCCCTGGTCCGCATCGATTTTTGATGCGGACCAGGGGCCACTGTTTGCCTTTATGTCAGCGCTCCCACTGGACGCGGATACGGTTGAAGTTATCGGCGTATTGGAAGGAATATTCTCCCTGGTACGCGCGTGAGATCGAATCGCCAATCCGGCGGGCCAGGTTGACCTCGGTGGTTTCGATGAGAGTGCTCTGGTCCTGGCTTTCCCGGATGCGGATGATGCGCTGCATGGGGTGTTCTTGCTTCTGCAGTTCTTCAACATTGCGCACCAGGTTGATGATCTCCTCGCGGTTTGTTTCGAAAAACTCACCACTCAGCTCGATGAAGCCGGCGGGGTATCCATCCCTGATGCGCTGGCACGCTGGACAGGTGATCGGTTTCTCGGGTTCTCCTTCGAAATTCCAGACCCATCTGCCTTTAGAAAACACCACACCACAGGTGGTGCAGTAGGTGCCTTCATTTAATTTTCCTCGGTGTTTGTAAACATCGTGCCTTTTCTGTTTGATCCCCTTGTCCCTACGGCGCATACCTTGCTTCATCTAGCTTACTCCTTTCACTCATCATGTCAGTATAAAAATAAGAAAAGTGGGAGGGTTAAGTTCTATTAACAGTATAGTGTAAAAGACGGGCAAATACAACTAANNCCGCCTTCTGGTCCCAGGTCGATGATGTGGTCGGCGACCTTGATGATCTCCATATTATGTTCGATGATCACCACCGTATTGCCGCCTTCCACCAGCCGGTGCAGCACATCGATCAGCTTATGCACATCCGCAGCATGCAGACCTACGGATGGTTCGTCCAGCACGTAAATCGTCTGCCCGGTCGAGCGTTTCGAAAGCTCGCGGGCCAGCTTGACGCGCTGTGCTTCCCCACCTGAGAGGGTCGGTGCAGGCTGGCCGATGGTCAGGTAGCCCAGGCCGACATCGGCCAGGGTTTCCAGCTTGTTAACCATGGCCGGGAAAGCGCCGAATTCAACCAGGGCGCGCTCAATCGGCATATCCAGCACGTCGGAGATGGTCTTGCCTTTGAACTTGATCTGAAGGGTCTCGCGGTTGAAGCGGCTGCCGCCGCACACTTCGCAGGGTACATACACGTCCGGCAGGAACTGCATCTCAATCGTGATCTGCCCCTGTCCCTGGCAGGCTTCGCAGCGCCCCCCTTTGACATTGAAGGAGAAGCGCCCTGGCTTGTAACCGCGCACTTTGCTCTCCGGCAGTTCGGTGAACAGCGCCCGCACATGGTCGAATAGCCCGGTGTAAGTGCCCGGGTTGGAGCGNNGACTGGTCGATGTTGATAATCTTATCCAGAAATTCGGTGCCCTCGATGCCGTCGTGCGCACCGGGGATTGTCCTGGCGCGGTTCAGCTCTCTGGCCAGGGCCTTGTACAGCACCTCGTTCATCAGGGAGGATTTCCCGGAGCCGGAGACCCCGGTGATGCAGATCAGCTTGCCGAGCGGGAAGCGCACATCCAGGTTCTTGAGGTTGTTCTGACGGGCGCCGCGGATCACCAGCGCCTGCCCGTTGCCATTGCGCCGCTCTTTCGGCAGGGGGATCTTTTTCCGTCCCGAGAGATAGGCACCGGTCAGCGATTTCTTGTTCCTCAGGATGTCCTCCACCGGGCCTTCGGCGATCACTTCGCCGCCAAACTCGCCAGCCCCAGGACCCAAATCTACGATCCAGTCCGCCTGGCGGATGGTCTCATCATCATGTTCCACCACCAGCACCGTGTTGCCGATATTCCGCAATCCCATCAGGGTATTCAGCAGGCGGGCATTATCGCGGGCGTGCAAGCCGATCGAAGGTTCATCCAATACATACAGCACACCCATCAGGCGCGAGCCGATCTGGGTAGCCAGCCGGATGCGCTGGGCCTCACCGCCCGAGAGGGTCTTGGCTGTGCGGGTCAGGGTCAGGTATTCCAGCCCGACATCGACCATGAACTGCAGTCGTTCGGCCAGTTCCTTAAGCACACGGTTGGAGATCATCTTGTCTCGCTGGCTGAGGGGCGATTTTTTACCGTTCAGCCGGTTGGCCCATTTGAGTGTGTCCACTACTGGCCAGGAGGTGACTTCCAGGATGTTGTTGCCCTGCACAGTGACGGCCAGGGCTTCGGGGCGCAGGCGCGCTCCTCTACAGGCCGGGCATGGGCGGTCATTCATAAACTCCATGATGCGCTCTCGCTGGTAAGTGGAGTTGGTCTCCTTGAAGCGGCGCTCCAGGTTTGGAATGGCACCTTCATACACGGCATAAAAAGTGGAGATGCGCCCGCTCTTGCGGGTATAGCTGACCTTGACTTCTTTGCCCTGGGTGCCGTAGAGGATGATATTTTTCTGGTCTTCGCTCAGTTCAGCGTAAGGCGCATCCATATCGATGCCATGGGCCTCACAGGCGCCGACCAGCATCTGCCAGTAATAGCCGCCGAAGTCGCGCGGGCCGCCCCATTCTCCGGCGTTAATCGCCCCTTCATTGATCGACTTCGAGGGGTTGGGGATCAGTAATTCCGGGTCGATCTCCAGTTTGGTGCCGATCCCCTGGCATTCCGGGCAGGCGCCGTGCGGGGTGTTAAAGGAAAAGGTGCGCGGTTCAATCTCTGGGATCGAGGTACCATGCTCTGGGCAGGCCAGGTGTTCGGAGAATTTGATATCTTCTGGCGGATTGGCAGACAGGTTGTGCACCGTCAGGATGCCGTCGCCGAACTGCAAGGCGGTTTCCACGGAATCGGTCAGCCGGGAGCGGAACCCGTCGGCATCTTCTTCGCTCTCAAACGCCCGCAGCACCAGCCTGTCGACCACAGCTTCGATGGTGTGGTTTTTGTAGCGGTCCAGTTCGATCTCACCGTTGCCCAGCTCAAGCACCTCGCCATCTACCCGGGCGCGTACAAATCCGGCTTTGGCTATTTCTTCCAGCACGGCCTGGTGCGTGCCTTTGCGGTGGCGAATCATTGGCGAAAGGATCAGCAAACGGCTGTCTGCCGGCATGTGTTCGATCGCCTCGACAATTTCCTGGGCAGACTGGCGTACGACTTCCTTGCCACAAATCGGGCAGTGCGGCACCCCCACGCGGGCGAAGAGCAAACGCAGGTAGTCATAAACTTCGGTAACCGTCCCCACGGTCGAGCGCGGGTTATGGGAAGCCCCCCGCTGGTCGATGGAAACGGCCGGCGACAGGCCTTCGATTGATTCGACATCCGGCTTGTCCATCTGCCC
>DNGN01000146.1 GCA_003486225.1 Chloroflexota bacterium | reverse complement strand
AATAACAATCTTATTCCCGGCCCTCAGTTACATCTGCACCTGGTCGCTGCTGTCTGCTTCAGCGGCCCTCGGGCTGGCCCTGGCCGTTCGTACAAAGAAGGCCGCCTGGGAATTGTCGGGGCTAAGTTTCCTGGCAAGCGGCATACTGGCAACATTCCTGTGGGTGCCGTTGTTATATATTGCCGTGATGGCAGGCCCGCTGAGTCCGGGTGGTCCTCTGCTGATTTTAATGATCGCGACAGTGGTTCTTTGGCTCGGCGCTCTGTTACCTATCCTGGATTGGATCATAACCCCTGAAAGGTGGCTGCTCCCATCGGCAGCGGTTTTGGTTGCATTTGGGTTCTTGCTGGCAGGACATTTCCTGGTTGGCAAAGATTCCCCCCCGCCTCTGGTCAACCCAATTGGCTACTGGCTAAACGTGGATGAAGGGGAGGCTTTTTGGGTCACCTTCTCCGATGAACTGGATCAAAGGCAGGCACACCTCCTGGCAAATCCCGTCAGGCATCCTTATAGGGGTTTGTTCGCAGCGGCCCCGCAATTTTCCGTGCTGACCAGCCTGGCACCGGTGCTGGATCAAGACGGCCCGCGCCTCGAAATCCTCTCAGATAGTTGGGTTGGGGATAAACGGGTGGTGAACAGCCTGGTTACCACATCCATGCACGACCGGGTGTATATCATTGTCCCCAAAGAGTTCCCTGTCCTCGCGTTTACACTTCCTAACAACGAGAGAGTCGAAGTGCCTCGAATAGTTAGCAGCGAATGGGTCTTGCGCTTTGATGGGATGCCTGCTGAGGGCGTCGAGATGACCTTCGAGTTTTCTGATTCAGGCCCCATTCAGATGTTGTTAGTAGAGGAAAAAACTGGCTTGCCTTCCTTCCCGGGATTATCCACCCAGCCAGAACCGGGAACAATTAAGTCACCTGGGGAGTTTTATCAAGGGATCCCTACTGACTTCACTGCAATCAATCGAAACTATTCTCTTCAAAGCGTCGTTCCCTGATAGATGTTTATTGTGCAAAGCGATATAAGAAAGCAGTGATTGGATTGGAAATAAGATGACTAAAAACCATAAATTCGAAGTGTTAAAAATGTTTACTGTGATCTGTTTATCGGTTTTGCTCTTATCGGCTTGTTACAACACCGGCGATTCAATCAATGNNCGCCGCCTGCCTGTGCACAGGATGAAATGTATTACTGCCCGGGTGATTGTCCCGGCGGCTGTGGAACGACCTGCGCCACAGCCACACCAGGAGTCTCTTCTGGTACTGGGCAGGTTTGGGGTCTGATCTGTTTCCCCGGAGATGCCAGCCCTGCAATGACGATAACCTTTTATGAAACCAACTCGAAGCAATTCCTGAGTTACCCTGTTGCGGCGAATCAGGAGTCGTACCAATTTGAAATCCCGGCAGGGGTTTATCTCGCATTTGCCTGGCTGCAAAATGAAGATGCAGGGGGCGGCTTTACCGAATTTGTCGGTTGCAGCAAAACCCTGTTGCCATGCACAGATCACAGCCTGACCCCATTCCTGGTGCGGGAAAATCATGTCAGCACCAGTATAGACATCTGTGATTGGGAGACTGACATGATTGAATTTCCACCGATACCTGAAGGATGAGTTCCTGTTCGTGGGCCAGCCTGCCACAAACATTTTTTGAGCTATCTGTCACGAGTGGCACATCGCACAAGTCCTACCCGATGGGATTGTCCCAACGGATGGGTTAACTTCCTTCTCCCTATCTTGCTTCTGGTCCCCGGTTACAGCACTGTAACGATCTGTTTCCGAATGATTTCAAAAATTTCATCTTACGCTAACATTCGGGTGATAGGATAAAGAAAATAGCTATACCTGGAGTTTAAAATATGAAACGCAACGATTCTTTTTCCACAAAGAAAGGTAATTTTTGGGTGATCGGTCTGGTGATCATTTTTCTGGCGATCGTATTTGTAATTGCTGCATGTACGTTATCAGCGACACTCAACCCTGATGCTGCGTTGAGCGAGACTATCTCCGCCCAGAGCACCTGGATCGCGCATTTGTCTACCCAGGTGGCTGGCCAGGAGGAGAGCAATGATTCTCAATGGGAAGCGATTGGCCAGCTTTATACTCAGATGCCTTATGCACTTGGGATCATGACGCCCACGCCACCCGGTCAACTGATCACACGCACCCCAACTCCCTATTCTCCCAGTGATTCCAATACGCTTCCTACCCTGACGCCTTACCTGGATATTGAGTACCCACCCGAGACGCGCACCGGCGTCGATGAGATCGATATCGTGATCGATGCCTTCCTGAAGGGAGATGAAGCTGCCCGGCTTGACCTCGTGCGCTACGCCAACTCAGCCTGTGTCTCGGGATGTGTTTTATGCGATCCACCGAATTGTATCGGCGAAGAAGCGGATGGAACCCTGGTTGATGTGTTCCCGCTGTATAACGAGGGGAAGCAATATTTCCGCCCCAGGGATATCCAGGGAATATTTGGATTTGCCGTTCGCGGCCTGCTGGCGGTGTACAAAGTGCCGGAAGAGACTTTCCGACTGGACTACTGGCCCGCAGGGGAGTATGGAGTGGTGTTTACATCTGAGGAAGGCGGGGCACCGCATATAATCATTGTGTTGATTGAAGATGGAGAAATTGTGCGCATGGATCTAGACTACACCTGGCCGCCATTTGCCACGGTCAGGGACAGAAGTAATGAGTTCCTGCTGACCCCCATCCGGTAAACCTGCTCTGTCAAACGAGTATCATTCTCATCAAATGCAATACAGGTACTATAGATCTTGCCGCGGCTGCGGTGTGAAAAAGC
>DNGN01000205.1 GCA_003486225.1 Chloroflexota bacterium | reverse complement strand
CTATTTCAATACCACCATCGCTGGTTTCTTTGCCATTACCTCGCTGGCAGGCTTTGCGCTCACCGGCGTGCAGTCCCTCAGCCGTACCATGATCGGCGCTTTCGCTCCTCCCGGACGCAGCGCAGAGTTCTTTGGTTTCTTTGGAATGGTCGGCCGGACATCTTCCTTCATTGGGCCCTTGCTGTTTGGTATTGTGGCACATCGCCTGACCCTGATGCACGAGGCCAGCGGGATCGATCCGACAGCCGCCATGCAGTTGGGTCACCGGCAGGCAATTTTTGCTATTGTGATCTTCCTGGTGGTTGGTTTGGGGCTGCTCTTGTTTGTCAATGAGAAAGAGGGACGAAAAGTCGCGCTCGGCCAGGTTGCATTGGAACCAGGTGACTGATCCTGTGACAAAATTTGCCAAGAATATTGAAGCGGAGCAGTTGAGAAAACGCCAGCCGCTGCGCCAGTTGATGCGCTGGCTCTCCAAGCTGGCTTTTGGGCTGCTGACAGATCTGACGATCGAGGGTGCGGAAAATTTCCCTGCCCAGGGCCCGCTGATTGTGGTTGGCAACCATTTCAGTTTTGTGGATCCAGCCGCGTTCGTTCGGGTCAGCCCGGCACCTTTGGAGTTCATTGGCGGGGCAGTCAACCCGCATGCGCCTGGAATCATCCTGTTTATCCCCCGACTGTGGGGCTACCTGCCGGTCAAACGCGGCACTGGTTCAACTTTTGCCCTGCGGGAAGCCGAAAAAGTGCTCAAGCGGGGCGGTATNNGTTGGCCACGAGATGATGCGCAAGATTGCCGAGCTCATCCCCCCCGAAAAGCGCGGCCATTATTCCGAAGACCCGGCCATCCGCGCTGCGGCTGAGGGTACCGAGATCTACCCCTGGGCCGAAAAAGTGGAAGGGCAGGTCACCGGACAGGTGAGCTAGCCTGTTAGCGAACAGACCCTTAAAGCCTGGTGATTGGGTTTTCCAAACATCGGGCTTTTTTTATTTTGCAGGGGGTTTGGTGAGGCCAGATATCCGGTAAGTCAGGTAAAATGATGGTGGCTATGAAAACACGACCCTCCTCGATCGTCCCTTCCCTGAAAACCCTTCTCCTGCTTATGTTGGTTGTATTGGCGGGGTGCCGCAGTCAGGCTGCTGATAACCAGCGGGAAGCCACCCCAAAAGCATCCCCTCCTGCAAAAACCACGCCAAGCCCGGAGGACCAAACTCCCGCCAGGCATACCCCAACCGCAGCGGCAGACCAGGAAATCTACCTCGGCCAGGTGGCGCCGGGAGTACAGCCGGAGCTGTTTTTACCCGGTTTGGTCTCGACCGAAGGCATTGAGCTGTTCTTTGCCTTGCACCCAAACCTGAGCGAAGTCTATTTTACCCGCGTCGCCAGCGGCCGTTCCATGATCTTGGTGACCTATTTTGAGGACGGGAAATGGTCAGAGCCGGTACCGGCGCCCTTTAGTTCTGAATTTCAGGATGTGGGTCCGTTCATTACCGTTGATGGCCAGGACCTGTACTTCTGGTCCAACCGGCCGCTCACGCCGACCACGCCGCTGATGCGCGAGTATCAGGCCTGGAGGGTGGAGCGGGATGGGGACGGCTGGGGAGCGCCGGAGAACCTGGACTTACCGCTTGTCTCTAGCGATGGTGAGTGGGATGTGTCCGTCACCGAGGATGGACGCATGTACTACATGGCCAATTACCCTTCACTGGGCGGCCGGGGGCTGTACTGGACGCAAGAGGTAAATGGGGTTTACCAGATGCCTGAAAAGGTGGACGCCCTTTCCGATCAGGGTATCCTGATCGAATTGGAACCGGTCATCTCCCCCGACGAGCGCTTTATAATTTTTTACTCTGTTGGCAGGGAGGACAACCTGACCCCGGATGGGCGGGTGGGGGACCTGTACATCAGCTTCCGCCAGCCATTGGGTAAGTGGTCGCAGCCCCAAAACCTCGGTCCGCCGATCAATTCTGAAGCTGAAGAAGCCACCCCAGCCCTTTCTCCGGATGGCCGGTTCCTGTTCTTTGCCTCTAATCGGGACGCGCCTACCAATTTCCCGGACATCTATTGGGTCTCGATGCAGGCCATAGCCGACCTGTTGGAGCAATAAAAAAAGAGGTGCTGATAATTCATCAACACCTCTTTTGGTTCTAACTCTTGAGCCAGATTAGCCGCGGTTGCCCCTGCCGCGGTTGCCCCCACCTCTGCGTCCGCCGCCGGGTTTTCCACCACTGGGTTTCCCGCCGCTGTCCCGCTCTTGGGCCTCTTCCAGGGTCCAGCCTTCCAGGACGGCCTGACGAGAGAGCCGGATGCGGCCAGAGCCTTCATCCACATTGGTTACCATAACGGTGATCTCATCTCCAACCTCCGCCACATCTTCAACCTTGTTAACGCGGTGAGAGGCCAGTTGGGAGATATGCACCAGGCCATCGGTGCCGGGGATGATCTCGATAAAGGCACCGAAATCGGTTGTCCGCACGACTTTGCCGGTGTAGATCCTGCCCAGAACGGCTGATTCGGTGAGGGCTTCAATCCGCTCACGGGCCGCTCGTTCGCTCTGGCTGTCGGTGGTGAAGACGTACACAGTACCATCGTCTTCGATATCGATCTTGGCGCCGGTTTCTTCCTGGATGGAGCGGATTGTCTCGCCGCCCTTGCCGATCACAGCCCCGATCTTGTCAACCGGGATCTGGATGGTGGTCACACGCGGGGCATGCTCTTTCATCTCTGGGCGAGGTGCAGGCAGTACCTTCAGCATCTCATTCAGGATGTGGGCACGCCCGATCTTGGCCTGGGCCAAGGCCTCGGCCATGATTTCAGGGGTCAGCCCTTCGACTTTGATGTCCATCTGGAGGGCGGTGATACCTTTGTCGGTCCCCGCCACCTTGAAGTCCATATCGCCGAGGTGATCTTCCAGTCCCTGGATATCGCTGAGGATCTTATATTTGCCGCCTTCGCTGACCATACCCATGGCGATACCCGATACCGGTGCTTTGATCGGCACGCCGGTGTCCATCAGGGCCAGAGTGGAACCGCAGACGGAAGCCATGGATGTAGAGCCATTGGAGGCTAAACATTCGGAAACCAGCCGCAGGGTATAAGGAAAGTCTTTTTCTTCTGGAATGACCGGGACGAGTGCCCGTTCGGCCAAGGCACCATGCCCGATCTCACGGCGGGAAGAGCCGCGCAGCGGACGGACTTCGCCGACCGAGAAGGGCGGGAAGTTATAGTGGTGCATATAGCGCTTGACTTCATTCGGGGTCAGGTTGTCCAGGTTTTGGGCATCGCGCGGGGTCCCAAGGGTGGCAATGGTGAGCACCTGGGTTTCGCCGCGGGTGAAAATGCCGGAGCCATGCGCCCTGGGGCTGAAATCCACCTCGCACCAGATCGGCCGGATATCGGTGGTCGCGCGTCCGTCGGGCCGCATTCCGCGATCCAGGATGCGGTTGCGCACCAATTTCTTGTTGGCTGCGTCGAAAGCTTCGCGCAGATCAGGCATCAGGGTTTCATCTTCCCCGGCCAGCTCTTCAACAACTTCCTTGCGCAGAGCATTTATGGCAGTATCCAGCTCATGCTTGGATGGCTGCTGTTCGTAGATCGCTTCCAGCCGGTCTTTGGCATGTGCATAGACATTGTCTTTAAGCTCTTCTGGCACACTGAAGGGGGTGTATTCAATTTTTTCTTTGCCTACTGCAGCGGCCATCTCGAGCTGTGCGTCGATGAGGGGCTGCATGGCTACATGGGCGTAGCTCAGGGCGCGGTTCATTGTGTCTTCATCGATTTCGTTCGCGCCGGCTTCCACCATCAGCAGGGCTTCCCGGGTACCAGCAACCCGCAGGTCTAAGCTGGATTCTTCCATCTGGGAATAGGTGGGGTTGACGACGAACTCGCCGTCGATCAGGCCGATCCGGACTGCGGCAATCGGGCCGTTCCAGGGGGCATCCGAGATCAGCACCGCTGCGGAAGCGGCATTGATCGCGATGACATCCAGGGGCGTTTCAGTATCCGCTGAAATAGCGTACATGATCACCTGGACATCGTTGCGCATGTCTTTGGGGAATAACGGCCGCAGGGGGCGGTCGGTCAGACGGGCGGTCAGGATGGCATTTTCGGTTGGCCGGCCTTCCCGGCGGAAAAAGCTGCCCGGGATGCGCCCACCAGCGTACATGCGTTCTTCGAAATCAACACTGAGCGGGAAGAAATTAATCCCCTCGCGTGTTTCAGCGCTGATGGTGGCGGAAGCGAAGATCAGGGAACCATTCAAGCGAACGGTTACCGCGCCTCCTGCTTGCTGGGCGAGAATGCCGGTTTCAAAGAGAATCTCTTGGTCGCCAACAGACGCCTTAAAGCGTTTTAGATCGGGTTTCATTTGTAAACCTCCTAAGGTTTTCCCGCCTTGTTAGGAACTGGAGGCTAGCGACAACAGTTGGATTGATAGGGGGTATGGGGTTATCTCTAGCATCCAAATCCCAACCAGCGGGGATTGTGCATTTGTAAAAACGGGTAGATGACCTCTTGATCATCTACCCACAAATTAGTGAAAACTTATTTGCGCCGGATTTTCAGCCGATTGGTGATCTCAATATAGCTCTGATAATCTTTGCGGTATATGTACGCCAGCAATTTTCTGCGGCGGCCAACCAGTTTGAGCAGCCCGCGACGAGATGATTCATCGTGCTTGTGGGTGCGCAGGTGGTCGGTCAGCTGGGTGATGCGGTTGGTCAACAGCGCAATTTGTACTTCAGGTGAGCCGGTGTCTTTATCGTCTCGTTGATATTCCTGAATTAGTTCGGTTTTTACTTCTTTTGATAATGGCATGACATCTGTCCTTTCAGATTTTTTACAGGTCTCCTGGTTTGCAGCCGATTGAATTGGCCGCAGACCGGTCTAGTCAATCGGTGATTATACCACCCGGTGCGAATAGAATCAAGCATCCATTGATAAGTTTTTGGAGCATAATAGGAGGATTTTTATAGGTATCGTTGCAGGGTTGAAATAAACCAAACCTACATTTCATCTGCTCCTGGCTGCGGGAAGATCAGCACCCGCAGTCTGGCTTGCTGTTCTGGCGGCAGGTCGTCCAGGGTTCGGCGAGCCAGCCAGACCAGGTGTTTGTTTGGCGAGTCGTTCAGTTCGCTTCGCAGGATGAAGGTGACCTCCTGCGGCGAGCGGCGAGCGAGCGGGCGCAGTAAGTCTACCAGGTAGGGGCGCAGCACTGTGGTGGCTTCCCGCAGCATCGGTTTCAGCAGGGTGTAAACTTTGGGTAAATTAACAAACTTTTGCGAGCTGACCAATGGCAGCATGGCACTCAGCCCTAATTTCTGCATATTCAGCCGTGCAATCGGGTCGGGTTTCTGTTCTGGCTGTTCGCCTTCCTCTGCAGCCGGTGGCGCGGGATAGAGCCAGGTGCTGACCTGATCCAGCAGCATGTCTGGCACTTCTTTCTGGATCTTTTCCAGGCTGTGTGTGGCCAGGCTGATCAGGATCTTCTCTTCGTGATTCTGCTGGCACCATTTGGGGACAAGCAGCAGGACATCTTCCGAGTAGTTGAGGGGCAGTTTTCCCAGCAGCATGGCTGCCAGTTGCCGGTGCTCCAGGTGTGCAAATTTCCAAAGGCTGCGAGCCAATACCAGCACGGCATGCGGGGCATTTTCTGCGTAGGGAGTGAGCTGAAGGATGATCTGGCGCAGCACCGGTTGGGGTACATTCTCGCTGGGCAGGGCGATCGTTTTCAGTGAGCGCTGGCGCACGCGTTTGGTGTGATCACCATAGAATGCAAAAAGCTCACGCAGCTCTCTCTGGAATTTCTCCGGGTCGGCGTAATTCTGCACCAGTTTGCCAACCTGCTCACGTAGTCGGGGAAGGTGGATGGCGGGCATTAGGAGGAGCGGATAGCCTGGAAAGCGCTTTGGATGTCGTCTGCAAATGTGAGGTGTGCCCGGTGGTCAGGGGGGATATAACTGTCCTGCCAATCATAAAGGGTTTGGAAGGTGTGCTGCCAGCCGCTGCCCACCAGCACGAGCGGCCGGGTAGAGATGGCGTGGGTTTGCAGTTGGTTCCACATCATCACGATCTCGGCCAGTGTGCCCACGCCGCCGGGAAGTGCAATGGCCGCCTGGCATTCCAGGATCAAGGCTTGCAGGCGCTGCTGGATGCTGGGGTAGCGGATTTCTTCCATCACCCAGCGGTTGGCGGAGACCGGCCGCCAGGCTTCAATTTCGTCACAGGTGATGCCGATGACATGCCCGCCTGCTTCTGCACAGCCGCGGGACACAGCCTCCATGGTGCCGATATATCCGCCGGTCAGGGCGGTATGGCCGTTTTGCCCCAACAGTTGACCAAGCAAAAAGGCCTGCTGGTATTCTGCGGAGTTTGGTTTGGGTGCCGAGCCGCCAAATACTGTCACGCGCATAGGGGTGCCTCCGGATTTCCTTATTTTAAGCACCGGGACACAGCCCGGCGCAGTGGGATGAAAAGCACTTCTTCCAAAGCAGACAGGCGCATCGGCAGGAGGGCATCCGGGGTTTTGGCGAGATGCCCCACCCAGCCGCCTGCAAAACTCCATAGGATAGCATAATCCCAGAGCTGCTCGAACTCGGCGTTGGTGTAGGTATGTGCGCCTGCCTGGGACAGCCGGCTGCGGTAGTGGGCGATCATCTCATCTGCCGAGATTGGCAGAGGGGAGAAATGCCAGCTGCTGCCCTGCAGGAAGCCCAGCAGGTCCAGCAGCGCTGGACCGATGGCGGCATCCTCCCAATCGAACACGGTCACCCGGCTGTTGGTTTCGATGTGGATGTTGCCCGGCCAGTAATCGCCGTGCAGCAGTGTGGCTGGGCTGCCCAATAATTGATCTGTGATCTGATCGATGTGCTCGATGATGGTTTCGGTGAGGGTGAGGATGTCGGTCTGGCGGCTGAGTACACCAGCAGTGTTCTGGGATAATTTTTCTGCATCCGACCTGGCGGCCTGCAGGTAAATGTCGCGGCCAGCTTTCAGGGGTTGTTCCAGCCAGGAGAAAACATCCAGATGCATATCGAGTCCCCAAAATCTGTCGTGCAGCAAAGCGAGCTGTTCAATCGCCAGCAGGTAATCTGCCGCTGTCCATTTCTCTGGCTGCCGTCCGTCGGGCAGATGCTCCAGGACAAGCCATTCCCCTTTGGGGTGGGCGGCAATCATGGCCGGGAGTCGCACTGGCAGGTGTTCCTTCAGGGTTTGGTAAACCGATTTTTCCCTCAGCCCTGCCCCAGCGGCCCCGGTGCGGGTACTGCCGTGGTTTTGTTTTAACACCAGGTTGAAGGTATGTTGGCCTGTACTGCCGTCTGTTTGCACCTGGATGCCGCGTAACTTCCCCACCGCCGGCCGCCGCTGGCTGATTTTACGCGCTTGCAGATCGGTGATTCTTAAGGTTGCATCCCCGGCATGGCGGCGCAAACCGGCGGCCAGTTCGCTCTGGGAGAATGGCCATGCACTGCTGCCAGCTTCCGGGGGAGTGCTCTCGTCCGGTGTGGCCAGATCGGAGGTGGAGTTTTTGGGTTCCGCCATTATTTTACTATGCCTGCTTTGGGTTTGGATCTTTCCATTGGCGTTGATGGTTGGCTGCCAATTTCTGTAGGATGGCCGCTTCCAGGTCGATCTGGCTGACATGCGCCAACTGCAGCAGGTAAAGGGCTACATCTGCCAGTTCTTGGGCCAATTCGTCCTGGTCTGCGGGGTGTTCAGCCCACTGAACATGCTCGAGGACTTCCGCAGCTTCAATGGCCAGGGAGATCGCCAGATTGCGGATGTTTTGGGGTTTAGCGCTCTGCTCGGCATACCAGCCCTTGGCCGATACAAATTCATCCATCTTTTGAGTCAGATCTTTTATCTCCATATCCCTCATTATACAAAATGATTCCGGTTCTGCCGTCCTGTTGGTTAGTCATCTGGCAGTTCGTGCAGGGCATCGAGAGCCACGCTGGCTGATTTGATTTGTTCGGGGTGCCATCCGTCCTCGCTGGTCATGCGCATCAGGTGAGCGCGCACGGTCACCTTTTCTTCAAGGTTCAGATCGAGGAAGGTTTTGCAGATCCTGGATGGATCGCGTGAGAGGATTTCTGACCAGATGTCCATCGGGCGGCCTCGCTATGCCAGGTGCCAGTCTGGCGGGTGGTTTTTTATGATCTTGGCTGGATTACCAACGGCAGTGGTGTTGGCTGGGATATCTTTCACCACCACACTGCCAGCACCGACGACCGACCATTGGCCCACGGTTTTCCCTTCGATCAGGTTTGCTCCCGTCCCGATGAAGCTGCCCTGTTCCAGTCTGACATTGCCAGAGACATGCACCCCGGGGGAGACGGTGACAAAATCTTCGATGACCGCATCATGCCCGACTGTGCAGTCCAGGTTGAGGTGCACGTGATCGCCAATCGATATGTTATTGGTCAGAATACAGCCGGCAGTGATGATCGAACCCAGCCCCATCCTGACCCAGCGCGTGAGGATGGCGCGGGGATGGACGGCACTGAAGAACTGCACCCCGATGTTCTCCGCTTGCCGGATCAGCCGCAGGCGTGTGGCTGGCGCGCCGACCCCGCACATGGCCTTGACCTGATCTTTGTTTTGCTCCAGCCAATCGAAATAGCCCAGGACCGGTTTTTCGTTGATCAGCTCGCCTGGTTTTTGGTAGCCCGGCTCGGTGATAAATCCCAGGATCTCGTACTGGGTTTGGACCTGGTTGATCGCTTCCAGCACATCCAGGACTTCGCGGCCAAACCCGCCGGTGCCGATTATCACCACTTTTTCGATCTTCATCCGCTCGATCCTTTCTCTAAGGCTGTGGGGGACTGGGAGCCCAGCGCGGTAAACGAACCGAGCTGTGGGTTCCAGGGATTGCGAAAACTCAGCAGGTTGAGAATAATATTCTTTAATTTTGGCGGCCGGATGGTGTCCAGGTTGGCCCCGGGAGAATGGTACAGGTAAAGGTTGAAGCCGGCATGTGTGAAGATCTGGCGCAGTACGTCCAGCGGGAATCCGGTGCCGGGCTGGTGATGGATCTCTGCCAGCAGGTTGAGCTTGGCTTGCTGGGTATCGCGGAAGATGTATTTGTCTTTACGGATGTAGCTGAGCAGTTTGTATGCTGGAAAGCGCAGGTCGAAAACCCATACAGCCAATTTGCTGAAGGCCACCATCTCTCGGCTGGGTTCGGCATCCAGCAGAATGCCGCCCTTGGGCTTGCACACCCGGCAGCTTTCGGCGACCACAGCTTGCCAGTCCAGGATGTGGTGCAGAACTGAGGCCTCGGTCACCAGATCGAATGCCTGGTCCCGAAAGGGCATCTGGGCGGCATCCCCACAGACCACCAGCGCGCCCGACAGCTGACGGGCATTGCGCAAATTGACCAGGGAGACATCCATGCCCACGGAGACCAGGTCCTCATCTTTCAGCCAGCCCAGCACCTGGCCTGGCCCGCAGCCAAAATCCAGGTGGTAGCGGGGAGCAGTACTGGCAGTATGGGCCAGGATGCGTCTGGCTCCATCCTGGATGCGCAGGGCATTTTCTGGCAGGCGGCGGGTGTAGCTCTGGTAATCATCTGAAATGGCGTCGTAGACCTGGATGTTGGCACCGATGGCCGAGTTTGAATCTGGGCGGTTGAGGAATTGCTCTTTCAGCGCTTTGCTCCACAAGACAGGGATCTGGTCTGCGGTGATCGGGAAGCGCTCTGTGCAGGCCGGGCAGGCCAGGTGCTGTTCTGCCGAATCGAAAGGCAGCTGACCGGGGTAAGCCGCGGGGCGCATTTCGATCGGCGAACTGGCGCACTGCGGGCACTGCAGCAGGGGAAGCAGGCGGGATACCGGGTCAGTCACCAACCACCTCGCTGTAGAAAGTCTCTGCCTGCGCCATCACGCTCCGGTAGTTGGCCCGTTCGGAGATGATCTGCTGGTTCAGTTTTTCAGCCTTTTGCCGCAGCGCGTGGTCCTGGATGGCCCGGAGGATGGCTTCGGCCAGCATTTGTGGGTCTGCAGGATCGACCAGCAGGCTGTTCTCCTCATGCTGGAGCCATTCGTTGATCGACTCGATATCCCCGGCCACGGGGAAGCAGCCGCAAGCCATCGCTTCCAGCAGGGTGTTGGGAGTACCGTCGTGGGTCGAAGGCGAGACGACAATATGTGCCTGCCGGAAGAGATCCGCCATCTGCCCGTGGGGGACCAATGGCAGCAGTTCAACATTCCTGTCCAGCCCCAACTGTTCCACCCATCGGTGTGCCTGGGGTTCCCGTTCCATGGANNAGAACCTGGCAGCACGACCGCCGGATGCCTTTCAGCATATCCCAATTCGTACGCCAGGCGCAGGTCCCGCTGGCAGTCTGCATGCAGGGCGCTGGTTTTCTTCAGGGCACGGCGGGTCAGATAGCCGATCAGCGGGTTGGCTTTGGCGTGCAGGGTAAAGTCGTTGCCCCACACAGAAACGATCAGCGGGGCGTTCGGGCTGGCCATGGCAGTGATGATGCCTTCGTACGGGTAGCGCATGGCATGTACCAGGTCGGGCCGGATCTGCTCGATCAGAGTGCGCAGGCGGCCGACGCTTCTGGGAAAGGTCAGTGGGCCAAGCCATTGGCGGATAAAGGTGCGCACAGGCATGGGCGCCAAGCGGCGTAGTTTGCCCATTTGGCTCGGTTTGGTATGGGCGGCTGAAGCCCCAGCTCCGCTGAAAGCTACGGGTTGGATGTGCAGGGATGCCAGCCCAGGGATGGCCGTACAGTCGCTGGTTGAGATCAGGTGGACCTGGTTGCCGGGCTTGATGAAATGGGTGATCCAGTTGCGGGCAATCGGGGAGCGCCCATCGGCGATATACAGGATACGCATAGTAGCCATACTTTAATCGATGTGGGGCGAAATTGCAAACAGCCTACGGCTGGTGGCTGGAATTTTTCTGCGAGGGATCCGGTGTGCTGCCGGTGAATTCCTCGGTGGTGGCATTCCCGGGCTGGTTGATCCCTTCGCGCGAAACGACCTTCCAGATGGTTTTAAACAGGATGCTCAGGTCCAGCCAGAGTGACCAGTGATCAACGTACCATACATCCAGCTCGAATTTGATTTCCCAGGACACATTATTGCGCCCGTTGACCTGCGCCCAGCCGGTGATGCCCGGCAGNNGGTAGTTCGTCCAGGCTGGTGGCGCGCAGTAATTTGCCGTATAGGTTCAGGCGTTTTTCATCAGGCAGCAGGTTGCCGTGTTTGTCGCGGGCATTCGACATCGAGCGGAATTTATACAGGGTGAAGGGCTTTCCCTGGTAGCCGGCGCGCTGCTGAGAGAAGATGACCGGACGGCCAAGGAAGACCGCGACCAGCAAGGCGGTCAGCACCAGCAGCGGCAGCAGCAGCGGCATAAATACAAGCATCAGCAGGTAATCGAGGATGCGTTTTGAGAGGGGGATACCAGGGGGAAATAAACGTGCACTCACAAGAGAATTGTACCAATAAATGCGAAAACAGTATTGGGCCATGTGCCGGGATTCAAAAACCCCTGGTCATCGAGACCAGGGGTTTGATCTACTTTTGGGAAATTGCTTTCTAGATTGGTGAGGCATCCATCTGGCGGATGACCAGCACCACTTTGCCCTGAACTTCAATCGAGTTAGGATCGTCGATATAGATCGGCTGCATGGTGGGATTGGCCGGCTGCAGGCGCACGCGCCCATTTTCCCGGTAGAAATATTTGAGGGTCGTCTCGTCGCTGTCTTTCATGCGGATGGCGACCATCTCGCCGTTGCGGGCTTCCTGGGTGTGCTTCATGATCACGATGTCGCCATCATCGACCATGGCGTCGATCATTGAATCTCCCTGCACTTCCAGGGCATACAGGTTGGCTTTGGCGTCCTTTTCAGAAAGCATGCTGCGGGCGACTTCCACGCCTTCTTCCAGTGGGAAGCGGTCAAAGTCGGTGGCATCTGGCGGTTGCACCACAATACCAGCACCGATCCGCCCGGCCATTGGGATGCGCAGCAGGTCGTCCAGTGTGTTCTCAACGGTCTCCAACAGCTGGCCGCTGACATCTTTGAGCAAGCGCATGCCGCGCGAGACTTTGCGGTCGCGTTCAATATAGCCCTTTTTCTCCAGCTGGTCGAGGTAATAATTGACCACTGAGGTGGAAGAAATATTGGCCTCACGGCCGATCTCGCGAATCGAGGGCGGGTAGCCAACATTCTCCTGGTAGTTTTCCAGCACTTCCAGGATTTTGATGTGCCTGTCGCTGAGTCCTTCTTTCTTTCGAGCCATCATATCAATACTCCTTCATGAACGAGTTGTGTGCCTACTGTNNGGGGCATTTATCGTTCATTTGTGCTATAATAACACGAACATACGTTCTGTGTCAACCCAAACACGCCCCCACATCTGCTGGTGATCAAGTGATCTGTATCCATTTATAAGGCATTGACTGGTTGCGAATTGTGATCTGCTTAATGAACCAACGCCTTTCAAACCAGAGCTGCCCCCTGGCCAGCCCGGGTATTTTTATCTTAAGCGCTGTTCCTGCCTGTGGAGTAATGAGGATGTCCGTGCCGGCATGTGATATTATCAGGTCAGCATTTTTGGGTGATAAGTGCTGAGGAGGACTCCATGCAGAGTGTGCGTATCGAACCTGATGATCAGCTCTGGCAGACCCTGGCGGACCATCTGATCGCGAGTGGTGATGCCCGTTGGGATTTGGATTCCATCCAGAAATCCAGGAAACCGCCAGCGGCCTGAAGGTCAGTGGCGGCTATTTTGTGAAGGTGGTGTAAGGCTCTTTTCCTGTCAAATAGGACATTTGGCCGTTTTGTCAGGGACATCCGACACTTGAACAATTTGTCACTAATTTTGATAATAGGTGAGACCTAACTATATACTATAATCTTATCTTGTAAGATTCAATAAATTTTGAGGAGGCTTGTGTTATGGCAACGTTTGAAAAAAGACCTGTATCCCCGCTTCCCCTGAAGCCGCTTAATCCTGTCCCATCGGACATTGATATTGCTCAGGAAGCTGCTAAAGGGATGAAGAAGGTTACAAAACTGATGGAAGAGATTGGCCTGCTTCCGGAGGAAGTGGAATTTCATGGGGACTACAAAGCCAAGGTCAAACTAGAAGTATTGAAGCGTTTGAAGGATGTACCGGATGGCAAGTATATCGATGTGACAGCCATCACCCCGACTCCCCTGGGTGAGGGAAAATCGACCACGATGGTTGGATTAAGCCAGGCATTGGGAGCCCATTTGGGTAAAAGTGTCTTCACCTGTATCCGGCAGCCCAGCCAGGGGCCGACCTTTGGTATCAAGGGTGGCGCGGCTGGCGGTGGCTACAGCCAGGTGATCCCCATGGAAGATTTCAATCTCCATCTCACCGGCGATATTCACGCCATCACGGCTGCCAACAACCTGGTAGCCGCAGCTCTGGACACCCGTTTGTTCCACGAGTCAGAGCAGTCTGATGAGGCCCTTTTCAACCGATTGTGCCCGCCTGACAAGGAAGGCAAGCGGGAGTTTGCCCCTTCAATGCTCAAACGGCTAAAGAAGCTGGGCATTAACAAGACAGATCCAAACGATCTGACCGAAGAAGAGATTTCACGCTTTGCCCGCCTGGACTTTGATGAATCGACCATCACCTGGCGCAGGGTAGTGGACACCAATGACCGCATGCTGCGCGGTATCACCGTGGGCACCGGACCGGCAGAAAAGGGATTCAACCGCGAAACCGGGTTTGATATCACCGTGGCGAGTGAGATCATGGCCATCCTGGCCCTGACCACCAGCCTGGCCGACATGCGCGAGCGCTTTGGCCGCGTGGTGGTAGGTACCAACAAAGCTGGCGAAGCCATCACCTGCGAAGACCTGGGTGTGGCTGGAGCCATGACCGTATTGATGAAGGATGCGATCAAACCAACCCTGATGCAGACCCTGGAAGGTACACCTGCCTTTGTGCACGCTGGGCCATTTGCCAACATCGCCCACGGCAACAGCTCGATCATCGCCGACAAGATTGCCCTCAAGCTGGCAGATTATGTGGTGACCGAATCAGGCTTTGGTGCTGACATCGGGATGGAAAAATTCTTCAATATCAAGTGCCGCTATTCCGGTCTGATCCCGAATGTAGTGGTGCTGGTGGCAACCGTCCGTGCCCTCAAGATGCATGGCGGCGGTCCCAAGGTGACCCCCGGCCGCCCGCTGGATGCAGCCTACACCGAGGAGAACCTGGACCTGCTCAAAGCTGGTCTGTCCAACCTGCAGGCCCACATCAAGAATGCGCTCAGCTTTGGTATTCCGGTGGTGGTGGCGGTAAACTCCTTCAAAGATGATACCCAGGCCGAAGTGGAGTTGGTGCGCAAAGCCGCACTTGAAGCCGGTGCCGAAGATGCCGTTGTTTCCCGCCACTGGATGGAAGGCGGTGCAGGCGCCAAGGCTTTGGCCGAGGCGGTTGTCGCGGCCTGCGAGAAACCCAGCAATTTCAGCTTCCTCTATGATCTGGAAACCACCACCATCAAAGAAAAAATCGAAACCATCTGCACCAAGATTTACGGTGCAGCCGGGGTGGAATATTCCGAAGAAGCCGAGGCCAAGATTGCCCTCTACACCAAATTGGGCTTCGATAAAATCCCGATGTGCATGGCCAAGACACACCTCAGCCTGAGCCACGATGCCAGCCTGAAAGGCCGCCCGACGGGCTTTATTGTACCCATCCGGGACGTGCGCGCTTCGGTTGGCGCTGGCTTCCTTTATCCNNTAGTAAGAATTTACAGGGATGGACACATGTCCATCCCTGTTTTTTAATGTCAAGAAACTCACCTGAGATTTAACCAGACAGGAAAAATTGGGATAAGATAGGCCTGGTGTGAGAGAACAGGAGGCCAGATATTGGAAGAGCAATTCGCCTATAACCCCAGAACAGCGTTCGATGTGCGTGAAGTTGTCACCCGGCCAAGAGCAGGCGCTCTTGTGCGAGATTTTACCTACGCCAGCCCGTTCGACCGCCGCCGGGCGGCCTATCTTGTGCGCCCGGAAGGCAGCAGATCACATCCGCTGGCAGCAGTTTTGTACGTGCATTGGTATGAGCCCGAATCACCAGACAGCAACCGCACCCAGTTCCTGGATGAGGCGGTGGGGCTGGCCAGCCGTGGGGTGGTTTCCCTTTTGATCGAGACCATGTGGTCGGATCGAGATTGGTTCATCAAGCGCACCCAGTCACAGGACCACCGGAATACGCTTGAACAGGTGGTCGAACTGCGCCAGGCGATGGATCTCTTGCTGGCAGAACCCGGGGTGGATGCAGCACGGTTGGCCTACGTCGGGCACGATTTTGGCGCTATGTATGGGGTCTTGATGGGGGCCGTGGACCCCAGGCCCAGGGCCTATGTACTGATGGCCGGCACACCGCGCTTCCCGGATTGGTATCTGTATTACCCGGCGCTGGAAGGGGATGCCCGGCAGGCTTTTATTGACTCTTTTGAACCCTACGACCCGATCTCGCTGGTGGACAGGCTGGCTCCTGCAGCGCTGCTTTTTCAATTTGGCGAGGATGATTTCCATGTGCCCGCAGAAAAAGGTCAGGCATTTTTTGAGGCGGCCAAAGATCCCAAGCAAATCCGTTGGTATAATGCCGGGCATGGGCTGAACCAGCAAGCTAACAGCGACCGCCTGGCCTGGTTGGCCCGGCAGTTGAAGCTATGAATCATTTCAAAAAAGATACAAGTGAGGATTGAAACATGCGTAAGAAGGTAATCTTGATCACTGGCGCGGCAGGCGAAATTGGACATGCGCTGGTGGAAAATCTGGCCGAGGATAATGGATTTGAACTGATCACCCTCGACCTGGAAGATTTGCCGGGGGATATTCTGAAAAAGGTCAAACGGCATATCAAGGGCAGCATTGTAGATAAGATCTTGCTGGATAACCTGGCCAGTGAATATGAGGTCGATACGATCTACCACCTGGCCGCGCTGCTTTCCACCCGGGCCGAGATCACCCCGGGCACTGCACACCGTGTGAATGTGGAGGGAACCCTGCTGCTGTTGGAGATGGCTTCTGAACAATCCCAGTTTAGAGGCAAGCCGGTCAAATTTGTTTTCCCAAGCTCAATTGCGGCCTATGGCATGCCAGACCTGGAAACCAAGGCGAAGTTTAGCAAGGTGAAAGAGTGGGAATGGAACTACCCGACGACCATGTATGGTGCCAATAAGCTCTACTGCGAGCGGCTGGGGATCTATTACAGTGATTATTATAAGCAGCTCTCTGAGGAGCAGCCTACCACCCTGGATTTCAGGGCACTGCGATTCCCTGGTCTGATCAGCGCCTTTACTGCTCCCAGCGGCGGCACCAGTGATTATGGCCCAGAGATGCTGCATGCTGCTGCCAAGGGCGAGCCGTATGCGTGTTTTGTGCGGCCAGATACCACGATCAATTTTATGGCCATGCCGGATGCCGTTAAAGCTGCCCTGATGTTGGCCAAAGCCCCGGCAGAATCCCTCAGCAAGCGTGTCTACAATATCACCAGCTTCAGCCTTTCGGCGGAACAATTCCGTGCCAAGGTTTTGGAATCTTTTCCGGCTGCGGAGATCACTTTCCAGGTGCATGAAAAGCGGCAGGGCATTGTTGATACCTGGCCGATGGATACGGATGATTCAGATGCCCGGCGAGATTGGGGCTGGCAGGCAGACTACAGCCTGGAGCGCTGTTTCAAAGAATATTTGGTGCCCAACATCAGGAAGCGCTACGCCGGATAGTGTTTCAGATATCGTAGGGAAAACGTAGGTTTAACGGAGAGGAAGTGGGTGCCTGGCGTCAAGCAATGCTGGGCATAAGGTGATACGATAGGATCACTTAGGGTAAAACTCTTCTTCTCCTCCTCCTTGGCAAGAGCCGGGCTAACAATCCCCGGCTCTTGGCACTTAAAGGCAGCCTCGCAAGCTGCCAGCCCAATGTTGGCGGGACTGTCGGGAATAAAATTGAGTCAATTGCCGTGTTCAATCGCCTGATACCAGGCATTTTTGGCTCAATTGTGCTTTTCTCTATTGGCTCAGTTTATTTTGGCCGGTTAAATAGAA
>DNGN01000202.1 GCA_003486225.1 Chloroflexota bacterium | reverse complement strand
GCCATGCCAGCCGGGGCGGTCATCTGGCTGGTGGCCAATGTGTCTGTCGCTGGCAGCAGCATCGCCGAATACCTGATTCAGTTCATGGACCCCTTTGGCCTTCTGCTGGGCCTGAACGGGGTGATCCTGCTGGCTTACATCGTGGCCATCCCTGCCAACGAGATCGTCATCCCCACCGTGCTGATGCTGACGGTGCTGGTCACCGGTGTGGATGCCGGCGCGGGAGCGGGGGTGATGTTTGAAATGGAAGCGGGTTCCGACCTGCTGGGTTTGTTCCATGCCGGGGGCTGGACCATGCTGACGGCTGTCAACCTGATGCTGTTCAGCCTGGTGCACAACCCGTGCTCGACCACCATTTTTACCATTTACCGTGAGACCGGCAGTAAAAAATGGACGGCTGTGGCGGCGCTGCTGCCGCTGCTGATGGGCTTTGTGCTGACCTTTTTCGTGGCGCAGATCTGGCGTGTGTTGGCAGGCATGGGTTAAGACGATGGGATACAAACTGCGACCAGCGACCGAAGCAGAACAGAATATTATTTTGAAACTGGTGATCGCAGGGGGAATCAACCCTACCGGCCTGGACTGGCAGCGCTTCGTGATCGCACAGGATGATGCCGGCGAGGTGATTGGCTGTGCCCAGCTCAAGCCGCACCGCGACGGTTCGATGGAGCTGGCCTCGCTGGTGGTGGTCGAGAAGCGGCAGGGCGAGGGCATCGCACGCGCCCTGATTGAGCATCTCTTGGGTCAGCATCCCGGCACCCTTTACCTGATGTGCCGCTCTGGGCTGGGCCCCTTATATGAAAAATTTGGCTTCCGCTCCCTGACCCAGGATGAAATGCCGCGCTACTTCCGCCGGGTGAGCAAGCTGTTTGGCGCGGTGGAACCCTTCCGCAGGGGCCTGGAAACCCTGCTGGTGATGGCCCGGGATCCCTAATACGGGGCAATCCAAAACATTTGGGATTGGCGTTAGTACCTGGTCTGACAGTATAATGATCCCCATGTCTGATCGCAAAAAGTTGCCGCGTTTCCTGCTTGTCATTTACCTGCTGGCGCTGTTGGTGCGTTTAGGGCCGCTGGTTGCAGCCCGTGAGATGACCATCGGGCTGGATGACATGTTCCAATACGACATGCTGGCCCGCAGCCTGGCTGCCGGGGAGGGCTTCCGCTGGTATGGGGAAAAAGACCTGGCTTTGGTAGAGCGCTATTTCCCGCTGGATTGGATTGTGGATGATTACGACCCACGCGGCGTGCTGACTTCTTTTCGCTCACCGGGCTACCCTTTCTTTCTTTCGCTGATCTACCGGGTCGGCGGGTTGGATGACCGTTTTTTCATCGCCCGGCTGGTCCAGGTACTGCTGATGGCCCTCATGGCACCGATGACCAGTTTGCTGGCTCTGCGCCTGTTCCCCGAAAAGCAGTCGATTGCCCGCATCTCGGGGGTGGTGATCGCATTGTATCCCTTCTTGTTGGTCTATCCACTGGCCCTGGCGACCGAGGTGACCTTCCTGCCGTTGGTCCTGGGTGCGCTGCTGGCCGTGCTGCGGGCGGGAGAGTCGCACCGCTGGCAGGATTACCTGCTGGCCGGTGCGCTGCTGGGGGCGGCTGCCCTGACCCGGTCGGTGATCGTTGCCATCCTGCCCTTGATGATGCTGTGGGCCTGGTTCATGGCGCGGGATAAAAAAGGGGCGTTGATCCTGCTGGCCAGCGTGCTGGTATGTACGGTTCCCTGGTCGGTGCGCAACTCGCGCCTGCATGGCGAGTTCACTTTTATCGAGAATTCGATGGGCTATACCCTGTATATGGGATACCATCCGGACACCCAGGGGCGATTTGAGTTTGGCCCCTCGGTGGACCTGATGCCCTACCTGGATGACGGTGTGCGCAACCAGGTCGGCATGGAAAAGGCGATCGGATTCATCCAGGCTGAACCCGACCGGGTGCCGTACCTGATGCTGCGCAAACTGGGCTATTTCTTCGGCCTGGAGCGCCGGGCGCTGACCTATTTCTATTCCAATGATTTTGTCGGGTACCTGCCTCAGCCATACCTAACTCTCCTGTTTGTTTTCTTTTGCCTGCCTTTTGTGCTGCTGACGCTCTCATCAGCGCTGGTGCTGCCAGCACTGACCTGGAAGAAAGACCATTGGCTGGTGGCCGGGGTGTTTTTGGGTTACCTGGCCCCGCATCTGCTGCTGCTGGCAGAACCGCGCTTTCATCTCACGCTGGTGCCTATCCTGGCGGTCTTTGGCGCTTATGGCTGGGTGGAGCGGCGCAAAGTCCTGGCGGCTTTAGACCCCCGGACCAACCCCTGGAAACTGGTCCTGGTGCTGGTTGTGCTGGGACTGCTGCTCTTCAATTGGGGTTTTGAACTGTGGTCGGATGCCGACAAGCTGAGACTGCTGTTTGGGCCGCAAGGCAACCAGACCTATTTTTCGTACTGATCGCGAGGTGGCCGTTGAAAAAACTTTTAAAATTTGACCTGCAGTTCAACTGGAAGATTGTGGTGGCGACCATCTCGACCACCTTGCTGCTGATGGTGGATTATTACCACCGCATTACGCCTTCCAAAGCCCTGGACCGGTTCATTCTCTATCTGATCATTCCCCTGTTCATCATAATCGTGGTGCTGCGTGAAAATCCTGCTGAGTACGGTTTCCGCCTGGGTGACTGGAAGGCTGGCCTGGCGCTGACTGGGATCGTGATCGCTTTTGCCATCCCAATCCTCTGGCTGACGGCCAAGGGCGACCCTTCCATGCAGAAATATTACCAGGGATTGCTGGGACCCAGCCTGCCGGGATATATATTCCTGGACCTTATCGGCTGGGAGTTCATTTTCCGGGGTTGGCTGCTGTTTGGGTATGCCAAAAAATACGGCAGCGATGCGCTTTGGCTGCAGGCAGTGCCGTTTGCCCTGGCGCATATCGGGAAGCCGGAGGTTGAAACGCTCTCTACCATCTTCGGTGGCTTTTTGTTCGGGCTGGTGGCCTGGCGTTCGAAATCGTTCCTGTATGCCTTCCTGATCCATTATTTTGTGTTCGCCTTCACCGTGCTGGTGGCAGGTGGGGCGTTTGGCTAGGAGTGTGATGGCTGTTTTTGAGTACGATCCGAAAATACTGGCGGAGTTTCCGCAAATCCAGGCCGGTGTGCTGGCTGCCAGCGGTTGTGCCAACCGCCCGTCCCCGGCCGGGCTGCAGCAGCGCTACCTGGCTGAGCAGCAAGCAGTCCTGGAGCAGATCGGCGAGACCCCGCTGAGCGAGCTGGAGAGCCTCTCGGCCTGGCGTTCAGCCTTCCGCCAGTTTGGAGTCAACCCGACCAAATACCGCAGCGCAGTGGAAGCGCTGCTGCGCCGCCTGACCAAAAAAGGCGACATCCCGTCCATCAATACCCTGGTGGATATCGGTAATCTGGTCAGCATCCGGCATCGGATACCGGTGGCGGTCTTTGATGTGGCGCGTACCAAGGGAGTTATCTCGGTCCGGTTTGCATCCGGGCAGGAGCAGTTTACCCCGCTTTTTGAGCGGGATTTTGAGCATCCTGAGCCCGGTGAGGTGATCTTCCTGGATGGCCATGGGCTTGTGGCAGCCCGGCGCTGGTGCTGGCGTCAAAGTGACCAGAGCGCTGCCCGACCTGATTCTGACTCGGTCCTGATTGTCACGGAAGCCCATCATCTCTCAGCCAGCCGGGACGTGAGTCAGGCGCTGCGAGACCTGGAAGAATTGGTAGGGGAATATTTGGGTGGTGAGTTGATCTCCGGGATGGCCAATGCTGGGGATCCGGTCTTCCAAACCTGAGCCGGCCAGCTTTCAGGCTGTTTACAGGTTTGGACGTTTCTTACATGTTGAACGGGCCGTTTTGGGGATGTGGGGTATGCTGGCAGGTAAAAAAATTTTTTCCGTCAAAGGCTTCAGGAAAACAGATCATCCAGGAGGTCGAGCAGATCAATCTCAAGATTGCCTCGATTTTTGGTATCTTTTTTCTCTGAGTACTCACTGGGTTTATCCCAGGGAAAATCAGCTGGTTTGAATTTTTTAGGCCCGCGGTCCTTGCCGGGTGCATTGATCACTTTCTCTAGCTCCCCATAATCCAGCCAGATCAAATTGCAGTCGCCGCAGGTATCGATGACGATATTGCCGGGGCCCAGGTAGAGATGGTTTTCCATCCTTCGTGAACATTTCGGGCAGTTTACCCTGCGGTGCAGTTCTTCCTCATGGTAGCGGGTCGGCGGGTCCGGAGGGGTTGTGGCTCTGGCGCGCCTGGTCTCAATGGTCCGTAAAAATGTGCCGCGGTTGAAGAGCATCCCTTGGCAGTTGGGACATTGGTAGCCCCGGTAATGGTTATCCAAAGTCACCAGGTTAAAAGCAATCTGGCAAAGCGGGCATTGGATCCTTTTGGGATCTTCTCCCAGGATTCGAACCCCCTCCTCGGTTTGTTGGGGAAAATGGTAAGCCCCGCAATACTGACAAAAATAATAATCTCGTTCACGGTTCAGCAGCATCGGCGCGCCGCATTGTTGACACATCATATTCTTATCCCTGCTGGAATTGGGTTTGGGTTAAGTTTGCCATCGATCGAGACCATTATACATAATAAGTTCCAAATCTATTTGAGATTTTCGTGCCATCCTGGCGAGGTTATGGGGTTTCCAATTACCTGAGAACTCAGGAGCCCCTGTCCACTGCCCTGAGCTTGCGCTGCTGGGCCTGGCTCATTTTGGCTACCACCAGCTGGTAAGAATGGTCGATCAGCTCATGGACCAGTTTTTCAGGCAGGCTGCCGTCCAGGAGCAGGCTGTTCCAATGCCGTTTGTTCATGTGATAGCCTGGGATGATCGCCGGATACTGCGCCCGCAGTGCCTGGGCATCCTCGGGGTCACATTTCAGGTTGAGGCGCAGCGGGTTTTCGTCTTCACTGATCAGGGCGAACATGCGGTCGAGCACTTTAAAGACCAGGGTGCCTTCCCCAAAAGGGTATCCGGCGCTGCTGCCTGCTTTGGCAAGGCAGGTAGCTTTGATCTCTTCAAGGGTAAGCAGGCTCATCAGGCAGGTTTCAGTGGAGAAATTGGCGGGGTATGCCCGTGTTTAACGGGTACCCGGCTCATGGCGTATTCTGCGAGTGCGGTGATCGTCAGGCTGGGGTTGATGCCCGGGTTGGCTGGCATCACCGACCCATCCACAACATACAGGCCGGGATAGTTGAAGACCTGGAAGTCCAGATCGATGACACCCTCTTCCGGGCTGCGGCCGATCGGGCAGCCGCCCATGATATGGGCGGTGGTCGGCATGCCCAGCAAAGTCTCCGCGACCGAGCCGACCGGCGCGGCCTGCATGGATTTGGCAATCATCTTGGTTATCACGTGCCCGATTTCGATCTTGGTGGGAATGCTGTCTTTGTGTCCTTTTTCGAAGACCAGGTCGCGCCGGAATAGAGTCCAGGCATTACGGCCGAGCTGCACATTAACCATATTGTCCTCGGTTTGCATGATGAGCAGGATGGTCGTNNGGCTGGTCTGAATCGATCAGCGGCCAAGCCAGCAGGCGGATCAGGCCGGATTTTGACGGGTAGCGAACGGGTTCGATGTGGGTGACCTCGTCTGCCTTAAAGATGGAACTGATGGCGATGCCGTTGGAATAGTCCCGGCCGTTCTGGTAGGCTGTGGCACCTGTCAGGGCTTCGCTGTTGGTGCGCACCATGTTGCCCAGGCGGTGGGATAGGTCGGGAAGTGAGCCGACCACGTCCCGGCAGCGGAAGAGCAGCTTCAGGGTGCCCATCACCCCAGCCGCCAGGATCACATTTCTGGCCCGGACTGTTTTTCCTGGAGCGGGGATTAATTTAGTGGGGTTGTGATAGCTGACCTCATAGCGTGCCTGGTCTGGCTGTTCAGACTCCAGCGGGCGGATGTCGTCGACCTTGGCTTCAGCCTGCACCTGCACGCCCCATTGCTCAGCGAAGTAGAGGTAGTTTTTGGGCAGGGTGTTTTTGGCATTGTGCCGGCAGCCAACCAGACAGCCGCCGCAGTACTGGCAGGTATTGCGCTCAGGTCCATGACCCTGGAAGAATGGGTCGCCAACCGGCTGGCCTTCTGCTCCGAGGTCGCCAAACAGTACGCCGACATCGGTGGGGATAAAAGTATCTTCCACCTCGAGATCTGCGGCGACCTGCCGCAGATGGTCATCGGCCTCGGTCAGCATCGGGTTGGTCACGGCACCCAGCATGCGCTGAGCGGTTTCATAATGGGGGGCTAAGGTGGATTTCCAATCGGCCAGGTCTTTCCAGGCGGGGGCATTAAAAAGTTTATCATCGGGCTTCATTAACACATTCGCATAGCCAAGGCTGCCGCCGCCAACCCCAGCACCATGCAGGATCAGCATACCGTTCAGCAGGCTCATCTGGAAAATGCCAAAGCTGCGTAGGGCCGGGTTGTACAGGTACTTCCAGAATGCCCAGTTCGATTCGGCAAAGTCCTGGTCTTCAAAGCGTTTGCCGCGTTCCAGAACGAGCACAGAATAACCTTTTTCGGCCAGGCGCATGGCAGAAACACTCCCACCGAAGCCGGAACCGATAATGACATAATCGTAGGTCTGTTTTGGATCCATAAGCCGATGATACCCTTGTCAATGCAAGATTTCAGGCGTTGTTGTCTTCAATCACCTGATGAGTGGTTTGAATAATCTGAGCGATATCTGCGCCGCGTGCTTTCTCAATGCGTGCAAAGCGTTTCTGGAATTGATCCATGGCGTAGATAATAAAATCTTCTTCCACAAGACCAAATGGGGGCACCTGGTAAGCACTGAAAGCTTCGCTGATGACAGCGACAGCCGGGTAGAGCAGGCTGTTCATCTGGCTTTCCAGGTCGTCCCAGAGTTCGGGGTATTCTGCCACCAGGCGGGACAGCAGGAAGATGCCGTAAGCAAGATGGCGGGATTCGTCCTTCTTCAGCAGGCTGATGCCTTCTCTCAGGCCGGGCATCAGGTTTTGCCGTTCAAGCATTGTGAAGAAAGCATGATAGCCGGTTTCGGCCAGCATACCTTCAACGATCATGTTATAGGTCACCGAGGCGCGGACCTGGTGCACGGCTGACGGGTCCTGGCGCAGCTGGTGCATGGCTGCCGGTAGGTGCTGGTAAAAAATGGCCTGGTAGCTGGGGCTGTGATATTGGGTTAGGTCGCCGTGGTGTTCACATACTTCATCGAGCACCCGGCGGAAGAAATCGGTATGCTTGGCTTCTTCAAACAGGAAGGTGGTCAGGTAGAGCTCTTCTTCCAGCCGGCCTTCCTCTGCAATCACCTGGATCAGGGGCAGCAAGTCTAGGGTGACGGCTTCCTCCCCGGCGGCAAACAGAGCGATCAGACGCAGAACCAGGTCCTTCTCCTCTGCGCTGAAGGCCTGCCAATGGGTGCGGTCTTCCCTTAAGTCGATGTCACTTGGATTCCAGATCCCGAATTTTTTCGCCTTTTCATACAAACGCATAGCAGGGGATTGCCGGTCCAACCCAGTGGTAACTGTGATAAAAGTTTTGTGTGAGGTCATGTAATTTCCTGAATCAGGGGATGACGGGCCGTACAGATAAAATTATATACCAAAACTGGCTTGGACGGCGCTGAACCACACTGGCGGGAAGGCGGCCTGACTGCCAGCCTGAATGCTGTTAACAATTCGCCAATATTATGTTTATTCAACGATTATTTCTTGTTTATGCAACTCTTATGCAGCAACGGTAAGATGGTGATGTATTTTGAAATCAATACTATCAGAAAACTGGTTATCAATATTGGAGGTTGTTCAATGGTTACTTACTACATTTCCCCACGTCGAAGACTGGCTCAGCGCTACGCTCAGATGGCTGATTCCCAGCACCCGGAAGTTCAAATTCCTGTGGATGTGATCGCAGAAGGCGACGATTTCCGGATTACTGCACTGGTCCCCGGTGTGAAGGCAGATGAACTGCAGATCGAGATCCTGGAAGATGTTGTCTCGATTAAGGGTGAATTTGTTTCATACCTGGACGAAGAGGCGGTTATCCTTCGCCGAGAACGCCCCACCGGAAAATTTGAACGCAGCATGCGCTTACCCGCCTTGCTGAATGCTGGTGGCGCAGAAGCCGAAGTTGTCAACGGTGTTTTGAATCTGCGGGTACCCAAGGCAGAAGAAGCCAAAGCCAAGCAGATTAAAGTCAAAGTAAAATAAATTCTTCTTCAGACAAAACATAAAAAATAGGCAGCGTTAGCTGCCTATTTTTTTATTCTTTTAAATTTAAGATGCAGCTAGTTCAATTTTAGTGGAGCAAATTTCAATTGATGCTCAGAAGAGAATTTTCTGAGTTTAGTGGGGCAGTCCTCCGCGGTCTGGACATCGAAGATATCGCCAGTATGGTTGGCATGCAGCACGTAAGTAGCATCGTCGCTGACCTGGACAAATTCATATGGCAGGTCGGGGTCTCCGGTCAGGTGGCAGATATTGGTCGACCCGTATTGGGGGGTAGGTGAGGGGCTTGGACTGGGCGGTGCTGGTATGCTTGGCTCAAGCGTGACCACCGGCTCGGTTGGTTCTGACCCGGATGTGGCAGGTGGGGCTTGTGGTTCGCTGCATGCTTCCGGTGAGGCGACATCGATAATATCCCCCGGATGGTTCTGGTGCCCGTTCAATCCCGCTTTCCGGGCTATGGTGAGGAATATGAAGGGGTTGCTCTGGCTGCTGGTGCGATGGCAGATATTGATTTTGTCAGACTGTTTTGCTTCCGCAACCAGGAGTTTGGGTGAGGCGAATGTCAGACCAAGATAGATCATTGCCAGCCAGAAAATGATGTGAGCGATTTTTTTGGATGGTAGTTTCATGTCGATGCTCCAAATTACAGGCTGTTATTTGATGATAGGCTGCTCTAATAATTTTATTCTCAATCCTGGTCGGCTCACCTTACAAAACAGAAAGCTCATTCAAAAATGGATGGTACATTCGGGTCATGCATTTCTCACCCCGGGAAGCACTCGGCAGAAGCCCCTGAATTCTGGGCGGTTGTTGGACCAGGTTTGGGCCCATCTGGTGCTGAAAGAATCCCAGACCAACCATTTGCCGGGCACAGCATGAACTGGTGGAAAGTAAGGTAATAACGATCCGGAGTCGTGGAACCAAGCCGTGCTGGAGAATTGTCCCGTTAAAGATGGATGGTTCAGATGATTTCGATCTGCGCGTCTTCCAGCTGCATATCCCGCCATTCCCTTTCCACCCAGTTGGCGACCTTTTGCAAGGCGCTCTGGGTGTGCTGGGCGTTATTGCTGACCAGCGCACAGGCAACCACGGTTCGCCCCCAGATATCATGGTCATCTACCTCAGCAGCCGAGAGTTTAAATTCCTTCTGCAATCGCGAGAGCAAAGGCTTGAGCCTGCCTCGTTTTTCCTTCAGCGAGGAACATCCGGGTATTTGTAAGATCAGGATCAACACGCCGACATTCATTATTTTGCCTTAGGGTATGCGATCGGATTTGGTTGGCATGAAACCGGATTATATTGCGCTTCATCCGGAGTTCATAGTTCTTATACCTGATTATACTGAAATTAGAGAACCTTAACGGGTGGTTGGTGTTGTAATTTTCCCTGGCAGTTGTGTGATTCTGATGCAATATCTATATATTTCAGATAAAACATGAATGGATACCGAAACTAATGAAAGTATAATGAAACCATGGAGAAAAACCGAACTACGATTATCCTGATTGCGATCCTGGCTGTCATTCTCTGGGCAGCTATTTCGGTGGTCAACACGATTAAAAAGACCACCGGTGAACTGGTTGAACCGGTCAATGTCCTCAATACGCGGGCGGCTGGGATCTTCAATGCCACCCCAACCGTGTTTGCAGACCCGGTAACTATTATCCGGGATGTGCGCGCTCTGGCCCGTCTTGAGACGATCCGCTATTCGATGGAGAAAGTCATCACCGCGGAGACCGGTTCAGGTGACCTGAGCTTTTTATTTGGCGATAAGCTGCTGTTTGTAGCTCATGGAACGGTGATCGCCGGGATTGACCTTGCAAATTTGGATGAAGAAGACCTGAACCTGCGCAACGGCACCTTATACGTGACGCTGCCAGCTGTGGAAATCTTTGTCGCAACCCTGGATAACGAGAAATCCTATGTGTATGACCGGGAAACCGGCTTGCTTTCCAAAGGGGACCTCAACCTGGAAACCCTGGCTCGCCAGTCGGCAGAGGAAGCCATTCTGCAAGCTGCATTGGAGGATGGCATCCTGCAGCAAGCTCAGGACAATGCAGGGAATTATTTGGAGCGTTTGTTCAATGCGCTGGGATACCCGCAAGTGGAGCTGGAATTCCCGGATGAGAATTAGCCCCCTGGATCAATAAATAAAGGGAGCAGGTGAACCTGCTCCCTTTTTAATTTCCGCCAATATTTTCTGATGCTTAAGGAGTCCTGGAGGGCAAGGCCAGGATCCCTTTTGCCAGCCAGCTATCTTCTGATTCGATATAGAAGACCAGGACCTGCATCCCATTTTTCAGGTCGTTGAGGTCCTGGATGCCGTGGCCGCGGATACGGGTGTGATCATCCACTTCAAACTCGAGCTTCTCATCCCCCACAATGATGGTCAGGTGCTTGCCACCCGCGGATTGAACGCTGCCGCGCATCCTTTGTGTTTTGAGCAGCGCCTGGTCAGCCACCAGTACAGCCACGGCCTGGTCCTGTTGCGGCTGGTGCAGGATGACCACAACCAGGCCGGTCTCCAGATCTTCCAGCCCGTGGATCTCTCCCTGACGGCTGCCAAAACGCGTGGCTTCGGTAATCACAAAGGTCTGCTCGTCTCCCTGGCGGTTGAGGATCGTGATGCTTGAATCGCCGACCTGGCTGATCTTGCCGCCGGTTTTCTGCAAGCCTGACCCGTTCTCGGATTTGGCCGCTACCCATCTGGCCAGCAAGGTGTTGTCTTCCGACGTCACGGCGCATACCGCAACGCGCATACCTTTCTCGAGCTCATCAAAGGAGTGCACCCCACCAGTAAAGCGAGTCCCCTCATCCACCTGCAAGGTGATTCTTTCCCCACTTCTGCTTAAGAGCTGAAAGGTTAGTTGGCCGGGGTTGATCTTCTCGATCTCCCCGAGGGTGCATTTGCCCCGCCTGCTCGAGGGGTCAAAATCAGCCGGCAGCAGCACGACCAGATGGGCACTGGAACTGCCGCGGCTGTCGCCCTTCTGGAAAACCGCCACCCACATGCCGACCTCAAGATCTGAAAAGCTGGCTGGCTCTCCGGGCTCTCCCTGACGGCTGCGGAAGATCGTTTCAGCCGTCAGCGCAATGCTGTGGCTTTCTCCATTGGGGCTTTCCACTTGGAGCTGCTCTGCGCTGACAGCCAGCACCTGGCCTACCAAGGCGCGCTTCGAATCGGGTGCATGTTTTGGGCTGCTTGGGTTTTCTGCCAGTACCACAGATGCCCCGGCAATTGCTGCCAGGATGGCGATCAGGACAGAATAGGATATTTTTTTAATCATGGTGATTACCTCCGGTTGAATAGACTCTATTTGTTGGGTGTAGTGTAAACTCTCAAGACTATCGGAGTGCTAAGAAGCTGTAAAATCACTGTAAAATTGGCAGTTTGGGTATTTTTTGGGGCTTTTCTCCAGATCTTGGTCCTAAATTGCCGGTAAAATGTTCGATTTGCTGTTTGACAACCAGTGAGACTGAAGGGTATAATTTTTATATTGCAGAAATGCCTGCACCGGCTTTTATGCTGGGTAGGCTTGGTTGTGGCTAAAATTATCAGAAAAGGGAATGTTTATCGAACGGATTTAGTTTCGAATTCAATCATTTCTTCCGTGGTACCTTTTAGCTCGGCTGTCTGCAATTGCCGAGTGTTTTATTTAAACCAGTTAGGAGAATTTATGGCGAAAGAAGAAGATAAGATCAAAGTAGAGGGCACCGTGATAGAAGCGCTTCCGGGCACCCAATTCAGAGTCCAGTTAGATAACGGGCATGAGGTATTGGCGTACCTCTCTGGCAAAATGCGCAGGTATTATATCCGCATTCTGCTGGGAGACCGGGTGGCGATGGAAATGTCCCCTTATGATCTTAGCCGCGGCAGGATTACCTACCGTTATAACAAAAAACGCACCCTTAAAAAAACCGAAGTATCCTAAGCGGTTTTTTTTATTGGGGAAACACATCCTTGAATAAGGATCGTGTGTTGCGTATTTGAGGTGTTTCTTTTATGCGACATGCTTCTACACCTATAAATGTAGGAGTATGTTTTTTTATTAAGGTGAAACGCAAACTCCCAATCAGGTAAGCCA
>DNGN01000001.1 GCA_003486225.1 Chloroflexota bacterium | reverse complement strand
ACTCCAACCAGGTTTGTGTGCTGATATAGCATGCGCAAAGAGGGGAGAGCAAACTCTGGGGACCCCATAAATATTGTTCGAAACATCATGTGAGGATTTTAGCATAACTTAGGTTTGTCTTCCATTTTGATTTGCATTATTCATAACCTAAACACTATAATGGGGTTATTCTTAAAAATCTTTTTCCAAAACGGAGGTTATTCTATTATGACTGAACAAGTACCTGGAACTGTGACTGATGATGATAAATTATGGGCAGCACTTGCATATGTTTTTACCCCGCTAGTGCCGATCATCCTGCTTTTTATGGAGGATAAGAAAGACCGTGAATTTATTAAAGCCCATAATGTCCAAGCACTCGCAACCGGTGTGTTACTTTGGATATTTACCACGGTTACGGTTGGATGTGGAGGCGTATTGTGGTTCGTATTCCTCTATTGGGGTTACAAAGCATACCAGGGTGAATATGTTACGATCCCCCTGGTGACAGACTTTGTTAAAAAACAAGGTTGGGCATAACCAGATCCATTTGTCTGACATTTGTTCCTTGACTTTTTATCTGACGGACTTTAGAATTAGCCAGACAATTTAACCAGGACAGGGGAGAGCGCAGAATCAACTGATCTGCCACCGAAGGGGCAAATCTGGTGAAAACTAAAGCCAGATGAAACTCTCAGGTAAAAGGACCCTGTTCTCGGAACTCTCTGGAAAGCTGGTATTATGCCAGCACCGAAGGTGCAAATGTGGCAGATGTCACATGAATCTCTCAGGTTTTAGACAGAGGGCACACGTTTTTTTACGTGTGCCCTTTTATTTTTATATGACTGGAGGAACTGATATGAAGATTGAGGAAGGATTAAGGTACACCGATAAGGATGAGTGGGTGAGGGTTGAAGGAAATATTGGGATTTTTGGAATCAGTGACTACGCCCAAGAACAACTTTCGGATATTGTTTACCTTGAGTATCTGGTTTCCGAAGGCGATGAGTTGGCAAAAGGCGAAGAATTTGCCACGATCGAATCGGTGAAAGCAGCTTCTGAGGTTTACAGCCCGATCAGTGGCAAAGTAGTTGCGCTCAATGAGGATTTGCTGGATACCCCAGAAACTGTCAATGGCGATCCGTATGGTGAAGCCTGGATGATCAAGGTGGAATTGAGCGATCCAAGTGAATTGGATACTCTGATGGATGCAACTGCTTACAAAAAGAATGTTGAGGAGCGTGAGAGCTGATGTTTCACCCGCATACCAAAACAGACCGGGAGGAGATGCTGAAAGCGGTTGGCATGCAATCGCTTGAAGATCTATTCTCTGCGGTTCCAAAAGAGTTCCGATTCCCTGGGCTGGATCTTCCGCCACGCCTTTCCGAGATGGAAGCCATGGAAATGCTGAGGGATCTAGCCGAGGGAAACGAAACCCACCGAGACCTGCCTATGTTCCTTGGAGCAGGTGCCTATCATCATTATATTCCTGCGGCAGTGGATTTCATTTTACGGCGCGGCGAATTTTATACTGCCTACACACCTTATCAACCTGAAATTTCGCAAGGGACCTTGCAGGCAATATTTGAGTTCCAAAGTCATGTGATCAATCTGACCGGAATGGAAGTCTCCAATGCCTCACATTATGATGGTGCAACGGCAGCAGCTGAATCCATCAATATGGCCAGGGTTGTTTTCCGGAATAAAAGGAAAAAGGCCGTCATTTCCCCAGCCTTAAACCCGCAATACCGAGCAACGATCGATACATACCTGCAGGGAGAAGATTTTACAATTGTGGGACCCGATCTTGATCCCAATCTTGCCCCGAGCGCACTTTACGATCTGATTGATGAAGACACGGCTGTGGTTGCTGTTCAGTACCCGGATTTCTTCGGACGGGTGTTTGATCTGGCAGAATTAGCTGAAAAAGCTCATGCATCAGGTGCTTTGCTGGCTGTGTCTGTCAATCCCTTGGCGCTGGCCCTGTTCAAATCGCCTGGCGAATTTGATGCAGATATTGTTTCCGGTGAAGGCCAACCTTTGGGGATTCCGCTTTCTTTCGGCGGTCCTTATCTGGGGTTGTTGGCGACAAAAGAAAAATATGTGCGCAGTATTGCTGGTCGTCTGGTAGGTGAAACTACCGATGTGAATGGACAGCGGGGCTACGTACTCACACTCAGCACTCGGGAACAGCATATTAAAAGGGAGCGAGCAAGCTCGAATATCTGCACNNTTATGGTCTGACGAAACCTTTTTCAATGAATTCGTTGTGAAGTGCCCACTCCCAGTCGAAGAGATCAATGATAGATTGCTGGAAGAAGGCGTGATTG
Organism: Chloroflexota bacterium; assembly: GCA_003486225.1. The sequence continues at coordinate 7,903 of DNGN01000001.1, read as the reverse complement.
GCGGTTATGATCTGGGACAAGATTACCCTGGTATGGAAAATCATATGCTGATCGCGGTCACAGAAATGAACAGCAAAGATCAGATCGATTATCTGGTAAATCTCCTGGAGGAGGTGGCCAATGACTGAGCCCGTAATTTACGATAAATCTTCTGCTGGCCGGCGCGGGGTTCGTTTTCCAACCCCCGATGTACCGGAGACGCCAATTCCAACCAGCCTGAGGCGAGAATCATTGCCTCTGCCTGAGGTAAGTGAAAATGAAGTTATCCGGCATTTCACCAAACTCTCACAACTGAATTATGGGGTTGATATTGGATTTTATCCCTTGGGCAGTTGTACGATGAAGTACAACCCCAAGGTTAACGAGGAAGCTGCGCGGATGTTCGGTTTTTCTCAGATCCACCCCTTGCAGCCAGTGGAAACAGTTCAAGGTGCTCTGCACCTGATGTATGAATTGCAGGAATTTCTAAAGGAGATTGGTGGCTTTGATGGGGTCAGCTTGCAGCCTGCTGCTGGTGCACACGGCGAACTGACCGGGGTGTTGATCATCAAGAAATACCACGAGGTGAACGGTCAGCCACAGCGCAATAAAATCCTGCTGCCCGATTCTGCCCATGGGACTAACCCCGCCACATCCGCCATGAGCGGTTTCAAAGTGGTTGAAATCCCATCGGATGCACGCGGGAATGTGGATATTGAAGCCTTACGCGCTGAATGTGATGAAACTCTGGCGGGCTTCATGCTGACCAATCCAAACACATTGGGCCTCTTTGATGAACATGTATGCGATGTTGCAGATATTGTTCATGAAGCCGGCGGTTTAATGTATGGAGATGGTGCGAATATGAATGCCTTGCTTGGAATTGCAAAGCCGGGCGAGTTGGGGATCGATATCCTGCATTACAACCTGCACAAGACCTTTTCAACCCCCCATGGTGGGGGCGGCCCGGGCTCTGGACCTGTGGGTGTGGTTGAGCGGCTGGTTGATTTCTTGCCTGGTCCTGTGGTTGTATTAGAAGATGGCGAAGATGAATTTGATCTCCCATTCTATTCTTTTGAGACACCTGCAAATAGTATTGGCCGGATGAAAACTTTTCATGGCCACTTTGGTATGATGGTCAGGGCTTACACCTATATCATGATGCATGGTCCTGACGGGCTGAGAGAAGTTTCGGAATATGCAGTTTTGAATGCCAACTACCTGATGGAAAAGTTAAAGGGGGTCTATCGACTGCCATTTGACAGGGTGTGTATGCATGAATTTGTCCTCGAAGGACGCTGGCCGGAATTGGAAGGTATCCATGCCTTGGATATCGCGAAACGGTTGATGGACTTTGGTTTCCATCCCCCGACCAATTATTTCCCGCTGATTGTGCGGGAAGCGTTGATGATTGAGCCGACCGAAACAGAAACCAAAGAAACCCTGGACTCTTTTGCCCAGGCTATGCTGCAAATTGCAGAGGAAGCCAGATCCCAACCCGATTTGCTGCATGACGCACCGCATTCAACGCCAATTGGCCGGTTGGATGAGGTTCAGGCGGCAAAAAACCTGATTTTGTGCTGCGGTCTGCCCAAAGAGTTTGCTGAATAGCATCACTGATCTGTGAACAGCCCTAGAAATTTTTCTAGGGCTGTTTTTCGTTTGTACGGTAATGTCGGATCAATCCATGATCAACGGTTATCGCCGATAATCCAGTTGGACAGCATGCTCCAGGAGATCGATAAATTCATAAACTTCGCTTCTTTCTAGCGCACGAGGCAATTCTTCCGCATATTCCAAAACATCCCGTAAGGTAGTGCCGTCTGCCCAGTAACTATCCCGGAGTATTTCTGCAAATTCAGCCACCAGGACATCTAGAATAAAGTAAGGATCTGCCCGGCGGAAGCTGTCTTCCAGATCTCGGGTATCGAATGTTTGGCTAATCTCTTCTATCCGATAAGAATCTGGGTCTTGCCAGCGGAACTGTACGGTAACAATTTCACCTCTGGCTCCGGCAAACAATTTGATCTCATAGAGAGCCGTTACGGCATGTCCTGCGCCAATCTCAGCTGCATCCACCCGGTTGTTCCGGAAATCTTCATCCGCGATAGCGCGATTTTCAAAACCGATCAGCCGGTAGCGAGACACCACTTCCGGATTGAAGATAACCTGGGCCTTGGCATCGAACGCAATCACCTGCAGGGTGCTGACCAGATCGTGGACAAAGAGCCTGCGGGCTTCATCCTTGCTGTCGATATAGGCATAGAAACCATCTCCATGGTCCGCCAGCTGCTCCATCAGGACATCGTTATAATTTCCCATCCCAACCCCCACCGAAGTCAGGGTGATGCCTTCGCTGGCATAGTCTTCGATCGATTTCCAGATGCTCTCGGGGCCGGTATTGCCCACATTGGCGACACCATCGGAGCAAAGTATGACCCGGTTGATGCCGTTGGAGATGAAAGCTTTGTTTGCCTCCTGGTAAGCCAGGATTAGGCCAGCTTCAGCATTGGTGGATGCCATAGGGTATAGTGAGTAAATGGCTTCAACAATCTCATCTTTATAGCGTGCAGAGGTGTGTGGCAAAACCACCCAGGCGGTGTCGGTGTAGGCAACAATCCCTACCGAATCTGAAGGTAGAAGTTGATCGACCAGCATTTCAAGGGCATCCTGGACCATCTCCAGTCGATTGCCGTTGCCCATTGACCCGGAAACATCGATCACAAATGTGAGGGCAACATCTTTCCGGTCATCTTCGGGAAGGTCATATCCCTGAATCCCGACCCGGATGACCTGATAGCGATCCGATTCAGTAAATGGTGTTGGGCCGCCGTCGATCGAGATTCTGAAGGTTTCTCTTGCGGAAGGCAATGGATATCCCTGTGGGAAGTAGTTGACATATTCTTCCACCCGGACTGAATCTTCTGGTGGGAGCATACCTTGATTTATGTACGAACGTGCAATGGAGTATGAGCCTGTATCCACATCTGTAGCAAACGTGGAAAGGTTGTCATCTTCAGTATCGATAAAAGGGTTGACTCCATAATCCTCAAAAAACATGTCTCTTGGGGGAGTTTGTGGTGGGAAAGCAGGTGCGATCGGGTTATAGGGTCCAGCGGTGGCTGCAGGTTGAATTTTATAGGGCTCTGAACTCTCTTGTTCACTCACAGGCACACCGATTCTCCCTGATTCAGCAGCGGGTTCTTCCAGAGCATAATCCTGATTTGAGGAACTGCCATTCAGGCTTTCTGCGGGGTAGCCGAGGTTTTCGGGCAAGTTAATTTCCCCCGGTCTGAAATTATCATTGATATCTGATGGGCCTTTCTCTCTGACTTGCAGTAAACTGCACCCTGCTAGCAGAAAGATGAGTATCACGGGTAACAATATTTTGGTGGCAGAGATTTTCTTTTTCATCTTTTCCTCCATTTAATGAATTGGCGTTTTTGGGTGATCACTCTATATCTTGTGAATAGGGACAGCTGTTCCTTCACAGAACGAAATTTGGATAATTTTTGTTCCGGGTTGTAAAATAAAAAGCTTGATGGTACAAATAAGTAAGAACTTAGAAAAATTTAGGAATTATCGATGTCGGAAGAAATCCAATTAACTCAAGTGAACGAAAAAGTTTTCGTCCATCTGCCAGATGGGCGGGTCATCTCTGCCCCACGTGGCAGTTCTATTGGGGCGATTTTATCCATCGTGGCGGATGATTTTCCATCGAAAATTGTGGGAGCGGTTGTCAACGGCTCGCTTAGAGAGCTAACATATCCAATCAGTTTTGAGGCCAAGGTGACCCCAGTCACGATGTCAACGCCTGATGGGATGAGAATCTACCGCCGTTCGTTGATCATGTTGCTCGAGGCTGCGTTTTTTGAACTAAACCCAACCAAAGATATTATTATCGATCACTCCGTGTCTTTTGGTGGTTATTTCTGCCGTTTAGAGGGTAAGTCGCAGCTTAGCGAAACGGATCTGAATCAGCTCTATCAAAAGATGAGGGAGCTGGTTGATAAAGACCTGCCGATTACGAGGCAGGAAGTGCCTATCAAGGAAGCCATTGATCATTTTGAGGCTCATGGGCATTTTGATAAAGTCCAGCTGCTGCGGCATCGCAAAAAAGATTATCTGATGATGTATTACATCGGGGAACACCGGGATTACCACCATGGCTACATGGTGCCTTCGACTGGTTATCTGCAGTGGTTCGCCTTAGAACCCGCAGAGGAGGGGTTTACGCTCCGATTCCCGAGACGACACAAGCCAGAGGAGATCCTCCCGCTCCATAACTATCCAAAGCTATTGGCCACCTTCCGACAATATGGCGACTGGCTGGAATTATTGGAAATTGACAGTGTAGGAGCTTTGGATGACGCGATATTGGCTGGGCGCATTCGCGAGGTGATCTTGGTTTCTGAGGCTCTGCATGATCTTCAAATCGCCCAGATTGCGGAAGAGGTCGCAAAGAGGAAAGGTGAGGCACGGGTAGTGCTGATCGCAGGACCATCGTCCTCTGGAAAAACCACCTCATCAAAACGATTGTCCATCCAGCTCCTTGCGCACGGTCTTCAGCCATTTTCTTTAGAACTGGATAACTATTTTGTAGACCGTGATAAGACTCCTCGAGATGAGCAAGGTAATTTCGATTTTGAAAATATCAATGCGTTGGATCTGGGGAGACTGAACAGCGATATTAAACGGCTGATCAATGGGCAGCATGTCCATCTGCCACATTTTGATTTTATCAACGGTAGCAGTCAGCCCGGAGATGAGATCCGCTTGCATCCGGACCAGATCATCATTCTGGAAGGGATTCATGGTCTGAACCCAGCTCTCCTGGAAGAGATTCCGGCGGAGAATACTTTTCGCATCTATATCTCTGCATTAACCCAATTGAACTTGGACCGGCACAACCGGGTATCAACAACTGATACCCGCTTGATAAGAAGGATTGTACGCGATGCTCGCACCCGAGGGTACACGCCACAGGAAACCATTCAGCGTTGGGAGAGTGTCCGACGTGGGGAAAAGCGATATATTTTCCCATATCAGGAAAACGCTGATGTCATGTTCAACTCAGCGCTGGTATATGAACTAGCTGCCTTAAAACCTGTTGCAGAGCCATTGCTGCGGCAGGTGCCATTTGGTACTCCTGAGCATTTAGAGGTCAAAAGATTGTTGGCATTATTGGAATGGTTCCTGCCTATTGACACAGAATTCATTCCTGATAATTCACTGCTGCGTGAGTTTCTTGGCGGATCTATCCTGCAGGACTTCAAGGTATGGAAGTACCGCTAGCGCTCAGATTATGTCGATGATGGTGTGGAGATAAAAAACCGCACGAACAGCTCATTCAAGATGTCCGTGCGGTTGTATGCTTGTCAATTTTTAATGGTATTAGGGCATAGCTATTTTTAATACTTCGCCCAGTCGCGTGATACCTATTTCGATCTCTTCCTCAGTGGCAAATGAAAAATTGAGACGAATGGTGTTGTTTCCACCGCCATTTGGGTGGAAAGGACCGCCGGGAACGTAGGCTACTTTTCTTTCAACAGCGAGCGGGAAGATTGTCTGGGTATCCAAATCTTGGGGAGCCTGTACCCAAAGGAAAAGTCCACCTTTTGGACGAATATACTTCACCGCAGGAGGGAATTTTTCATCGATCATCTTCATCATCAGGTCGCGGCGTTTTTTATACAGCTCCCGGATAACCGGGATGTGCTGGTCAAGAAAGTTATCCTTGCAAACTTCATTTACCACCATTTGAGCGAATGTGGAGGTGTGCAGATCTGTTCCCTGTTTTGCCAAAACCAGTTTGCGGATGATCTCTTTGGGGGCAACGACCCAGGCAAGACGAAAACCTGGGGCAAGAATTTTGGAAAATGTGCTCATATAAATCACATTTCCCTGATAATCATGGTTATCATTGCCGCGTAGTTTTGCATCGTATGCCAAAACAGGAGGAATGTGCTCGCCCTCATAGCGTAGCTGTCCGTACGGGTCATCCTCAATGATCGGAACCTGGTNNGGTTGGGTGTGCATTTTACTTTCCAATGATTCCGGTATCATACCGTCTGCATCGGCTTCCGCTGAAACAAATTCAGCTCCGTAAGCTCTCCAGGCCTGGATAGCACCGAGATATGTGGGAGACTCAACCAAGAGCTTGTCACCAGGGTCAATAAAAATTTTTCCAATCAAATCTAACGCCTGCTGAGAGCCATTGGTGATGAGCACATTATCGGGATGGATATTGATACCGTATCGCTTGGATCGGTTGCAGATCATATCCCGCAGTGGTAGGTAACCCTCGGTCATACTATATTGCAAAGCATGGTCTCCTTGGTCTCGAAGGACGGTATCGCATGCCTGCCGGATGCGTTCTGCCGGGAAAACACTCGGAGAGGGATACCCTCCAGCAAACGAGATCACACCAGGCAGATTGGAAGTTTTAAGTAGTTCTCGGATGACAGAACTTTCCATTTTTTTGGTTCGTTTAGCGAAATTTTTTGCCCAAAAGTTTTCCATAAAAGAAATGTCCTCTTCTGATCTTGGTTATAAAAAACCTCTCCTAGATTAAGGAGAGGTAGGGTGATCTAAGGAAATCTGGATAGGACTAGTGCCGCATTGGGGATGTGCGTGCGGTCTCCTATCGTCAGGTCGGCCGGCGCTTTGCTGGCTTTATCCGGAGCGCCCTGGTAGATGAAAATTGGGGTATCTTTCTCCGCGTACTTCAGATCAATATAGGCTTGCCCGGTCAGAAGGCCTTCTTTGTCCACAGCGCAGCTGGTCACATATCCGATGGTTTTACCGCGCTTGTCGATCACTGGGTCTCCTAAATGAGCCATTCGCACGCCCTTATCACTAAAGCGGAAGCGGACGACCACAGATTTTCGGTTTTGTTCCTGGGCCAAAAAGGCTTCCCGGCCAATGAACCAGGGCTTATAGGTTTTTACATAAGTGTGGAATCCAGCATCTCCAACGCCCAGGTTATGATCGCCACCCATCTCGTGTCCATACAGCGGCAAGCCAGCTTCAGTTCGCAGAGAATCCCGCGCNNGGATGGACAAACAGCTCAAAGCACATGGATTCGCCTGTGTATCCGGTACGAGAGACGACTAAATCTAACCCGCCAATCGAAGCTTCGCACAACTCTGTTCTTTTGAGCTTCATGATACGCTTTCGGGTCGGCTCATCACAGCCCAACGCCAGGAGTATCTGGCGGGATTTAGGTCCTTGCAAAGCGATATCTACTCGCATGTCGTCGCCTTCTTTTGGATCACGAAGGTTGCGTAAAGTTACTTTGCGGCCATAACCTAAAACCCATGGGCGATCTATGTCAATGGCGACTTTCCCTTGCAGAACCGCATTCAGCCATGCCCAGTCTTTATCGTCGTTCGAGGCATTGACCACTACAAGATATTTTTCCGCCGACCGTCGGTATACCAGAAGGTCGTCAATAACCGCGGCCTTTGGGGTGAGGAAATGTGTGTAAAGAGACTGGCCAACTTCCAAACTGCTGATGTCGTTGCCGCAGACTGTATCCAGGAAAATGGCGGCTTCAGGACCTTCTGCTTGATAAACCCCCATATGGGAAACATCGAACAACCCGGCAGCTGTGCGCACTGCCAGATGTTCGTCTACCACAGAGGTGTACCAGACTGGCATGTCCCAACCTGCAAACGGTATCATTTTTGCGCCCAAGTCACGATGCGTTTGATTTAAGGCTGTTTCACGAACCGGTGGGTCTTCCGGCTCTTCCCAATTAAATTCTGGCAGAGGTGAACCACTACTGGCTGCTATTCCGGTGTAGTAAGGCTTTGAACTGCTGACCGGATTGCCCTGTGACGGAGGGAAAGCTTCTATCTGTGTCTCTTCGATTGAAACATGCCCGGGCAGCTTTTTCAAGAGGTCTGGATCGAATGCGATG
>DNGN01000143.1 GCA_003486225.1 Chloroflexota bacterium | reverse complement strand
GCACGGTAATGGTTGTGTCGGATGGCCGGCAGGTCTCGTACGGAGCGGTGGATCCAACGACTCTGAACTCACCGGCATCGATGCGCGGTTGCCAGTTGGCAATGGTTTGCCCGGGCACCAACAGGTAATCCGCTTCCCGGGCCCATTCATCATCCAAATACTGATCCCAATACCCAAAGCGATAGATCTGGTCTCTTTCCTCTGGTCTGGACTGCTTCACATAATTAAAATTGGTATTCAACTGTGGAGGAAAGATTTCCATCTGAGGCAAATTAAGCAGCAGCATGTTCGATGTCAAATTCCAGTGCAGCAGAGAGCCTTCGGGAATGATCTCCTTCAACTCTCCAGCCACCTTCTCATGGGTCTCGATTACATTGTCTGCACATATCAGGTTGGGAGTCTCGCCGTAAAATACATCAGAATAGCCCATCAGAGCTCCTGTTCCCATAAAGAGGGCAAAGGTAATCATCACCAGCCGCCCACCTAAATCGTACCTGCGATCAATCAGGTGGTAAAGCAGCGGAGTAATAGCAAATACAAGCAGGATAATAAGTATCCAATAGAAATAAAGAGGTAATTCTTCTATTAAGAAAGCATAACTGAGCTTCAACTTGGACTCAAAAAGCCCATAAAGGTAACCAGTTTCTTCCCAAATCACTCGCCCACCGGATATTCGCGGGATCGGTGTAGTCATAAATTTATACCAATTGTAGAAAAAGATCCTATAGAACCATTGTGGGCGGTACCCGGCGCTATACAGTGTGCTTGCCACCACACCAAACAGCAAAACAAACGCCAGAATCTGCCGCCAAACTGTTTGATGAGTGCGCCAATAGGCCATGGTTACCGGCAGCAGCAATAAGCCCAAAAAGTCAAAGAAAGTGTAATAGCCAGCCAGGCAGAAGAAATGACAGCTCCTCCCGCTAAGCGCCACCCAGATATGCATCATGGCCATCAATAGCCAGCCAACTACCAGCAGCACACTCAACCTAAAACGATATTGATTTGGCCAATCCTGTTTGCGCGGCCAGCATATTAAACTTCCAACAACGGCCAGATAAGGTATGAAATTGAAATTGATTGATTCTAAAAACGCCAATATCCCTTTGAACTGTTCACTGGTTGTGTCTCCAACCCAGGCATTTAGTGGCAGATAGGCAAACCCTTCCGGCACATGTTGCTGCTGCCATGGACTGCGATATAGTTCCACATACTCAAACCAGCCCTCTGGAATCCACCCCGACACAAATTTGAGAACATCGGGCCAGAAAAATGACAGGATAACAACCCCTACAAGCGCTGCCACTAGTGTCGCGGTCAAACCCTTTTTCCAGCCATGCTGCCAATAGATATACAGGATCATCAGACCTAATATCGGCAAGGTATTCACCCGCGTCATAACGGCCAACACCATCAAAATTGCCGCCCCAATCAACTGCCAGTTTCGGCGTTCCTCCCCCAAAAGCAAGACAAATGCCCAGGCAATAAAAACATTCACCAGCCCCTGCGTCAATCCCTGGCTATACACCTCTTGCCATGCAGGCGTAAAGACAAATATCCAGACCACCACCGCCCCCCACCATCGCCCGCCTGCTCGCGTGAAGGCCAGCCACATGCCCACCAACATCACCAGCCCCACCAAAAAGGCAAACACCCGGGCAGTTTCCATCCCGGGACCAAACCAGGCCTGAATATATCCAGGGATCATGAAAGATAGCGGCATATGGTTGGTCAGCGGGCCGTAATCCTGGTAGGGAGCATATTTTCCAATGGCGAATAAATATCCCTTATATATGTACATGCTCTCGTCTAGGATCATTGTCGCAAGCGAATGTGCCATTTTCCAGGTTTTTAACGCATAGATCACCCCACCTAGACCCGCCACTACAAACGGCAACCAGGCAACCTGTTCTATTTTCAGCCTGATCCTCTTCATGTTCCCCACCCCTCTAAAACTTTCTCAGCCCGAGATGTCCAAGAAAATGTCAACACTTTCTGATAGGCCTGGCCTGCCAGTTGAGCAGCTTCGTCGGGTTTTGCTAACCATCGACGGATGGCAGCCTCCCAGGCATGCATATCCGACGGGGGGCAAAATACCGCACTCTGTTCGTCCAGCATTTCATGGATCACGGGAAGATCGCTGGAAATGATGGGGCGGCGGGCAGCCATATATTCATACATCTTCATAGAACTGAAGAATTCCACCGGCGCCAATCCACTGCTGCCGCCAACATTCAGCTGATACGGCATCAGCAGGATATCAGCCGCAGCCTGATAAAGCGGCAGCGATGCATTGGGCACAAACCCGCTGAAGGTGACATTATCAAGACCCTGCCGCTGCACTTCCGCACGCCGAGCATCAACCTCTTTTGGACGGCCGCCGACCCACAAAAAATGCACTTCTGGCATTTTCTCAGCCAGTGCCAGCACTAGTTCCACGCCTCTACCCGCATATACAGACCCAGTACAGGCTACCGTCGGCTTTTCAGGCAGTCCAAGCTGCTTGCGGGCCTGTTCAGGGGCAGGCAGCTGTTCATAACGTTCCAAATCAACACCGTTGGGTGTGATGAATGTGGGTGGCTGGGGCAAAGCGAAAACGGTACCCAAACGGTCTTTAAGGGCTTGGGTGATGACCATTTGCCTCTTGGATCCCGGGATAAGCAGAAAAAATCGGTACCACATGGCCGCAAACCGCCCAACTGGCATACCATGCATTTCTAGGACGACCTTGCGCTTCTGCAGCAAGCCCCCAACTGCGCTTTGGAAGAGCCAGGTGTAGATCAAATGCGGCTTGAATTTTCTTGCCTTCCAGGCAGCCCGCCACGGGAAAATCCGGCGAGCCAACCAGCCATCGAACGGCGGCAAGTAAACCTGGCGGAAATAAGTATGCACGCCGTACTGGTCTGCCAGGATCTGCCAGCGATCCTCCTGGGTATCACCTGACGGGCCCTCGCCGGGTGCGATCAGAATCACCTCATGGCCCAGCTTTGCGAGGGCATGGCAGGCTTTTATAGCCTGGATGCTGTTGGCAGTTTCGGAGGGGATCCGGGAAGGTGTGATACAGCAAATGCGCATCAGGTTGCTGCTTCCAATGCACTGCGCTGCTGAACCGTCTTGAGTCCCTGCCAGGCATTCAACCCGACCGTCACCACAAGATAGATTGACAGCAGCCCGGCCTGTGCAAGATATCCATATTGGGGCACCAACCAGACGGCCAATCCGATCTTTACCAACATGGCTACCGCCGAGGTCACCAATGGGTAAAGCGGCCTTTTCAGGGCCAAAAGCAGCGGCCGGTTCCAATATAAGCTGTTGGCCAACCCAAAACCAACCAGCAAGATCAAGGCTGCCGGGGTACTGGGGGCAAACTCTTCACCATATGCGAAGGGGATCAACCACCAGCCAAGTGACACCAAAACCACAGCCATCCCGACTGTCCACACACCAGCAATCAGGGATGTTTTACGAAGCAGTTCTTTGAGTTTTTGCCACTCTTTTTTGGCTGCCTGCGTGGTGATCTCCAGGAAAGTCGGCTCGATAAAGGGATTGATCGGCAGCAAGACCATGGCGATCACCCGCATGGCGGTGTTGTAATAACCTGCCGCCAGCGGCGAAAGGAAATAGGTGATCCATAGTTCTTCGCTGTCCTGGGCAATCAATTTGACCGTGGCACTCAGGTTGCTGCTGAAAGCAAATTGCCAAAAGTTTTTGGTACTGATGCTTTCATCCCAAGACACCCGCCACCAGCCAGACGATAACTCACGGTGGGCATACAACATCGAAAAGACCAGCAGTGAAATGCCATTAAATACTTTGGCCACCAGATATGCCATCACGACATCTACCAGGGTACCCTTATTGATAAAGGCCAGCAAGACGATAATAAAGGACAAAATATTCTGCACCAGGTTGATGATTGCCAGCGTATCAAAGCGCTTGAAAACCTGCAGGGCAGCGGTTGAGGTTTGNNACCAGCACCACGATCAGAAATTTAAACAGGGCCGTCAGCCCTTCAATAATAGCTGCGGAGCGTAATACCGCGGCAGCTTGATCCCGTTTTCCTTGTTCATAATACTGCCCAACATAAGTGACCACCAGCTCCCCCATGCGGAAAGAAAGCAGCTGGCTGATATTGGTGGTGAACTTGGTAATATTGGCCACAATCCCAACCCCCAATACGCCGATCATACGAGCGACCAGAATACTTTGCACCGCGCTAATGACCATGCTCAGGGAATTGCTGCTGAACAAATATCCGGTATTCAGCAGGATTCTGTTCAGAGGCCCTTCTGTTCGAAGATAATCAACCGCCCGCTTGATTAAACTCATAAACCTACATCAAGGTCCTTTGCCCAATGGTGATGTTCCAGATACCAATCTAACATCTGGGAAATACCCTGATGCAGGGAGACCCGCGGCTGCCAGTCAAGTAGTTCCATGGCTCTCTCTGTATCTGCCTGATTGGTGAGCATGTCCGCTTTCGGAAAAGGATGATGGATGACCTGCGCCCGTTTGCCAGAAATCTCTTCCATCAGCGAGATCAACTGATTGATCGTGATCACTTCATGGCCACCCAGGTTGATGATCTGGTAACCAAGTGGGCGNNGCCATGGCTTCTGCGCCTTTTTTCGAAGCGGCATAGGGTTGAAGGGGTAAGCTGCTGGTGGCTGTTTCTGGCGTGGGCAAGGGGGCATCCAGCCCATAGATGCTGGATGTGGACGCCAGCACCATCTTGGGAATGCCAGCCAGCCGGCACAGCTCCAACATATTCAGTGTTCCAGTCATGTTGGTATCAACATATACCCAGGGGTCTTCAACTGAAGCGCGAACTCCCGCACGTGCCGCCAGGTTGATCACTGCTGCCGTTCCCTTGGCTTCATCTGCCAGGCCCAGAATGGCCTCTTTGTCGGAAATATCTTCCTGGTAAAAATGAAAGCCAGGCTGTTTTAAGAGCAACCGCAAGCGGTATTCCTTCATGCGCACATCATAGGCGTCATTCATATTATCCACACCGATCACGCTGTGACCCTCATCCAAAAGCATTTCGGCAACTTTATGGGCGATAAATCCAGCTGCGCCAGTGATGATATATCTTGCCATTAGAGCATTTCAACCTTTCCCCGGTCGTAATCCAGCTTGCCAAGGGCGTTGCGAGTGTCCACCACCATCTTGGCTGCATCGTGGATAGCCTGGAAATCATAGCTACTGTGATTTGTGATGATCACGACACAATCCGCTTCTCTGACTGCAGTCATCAAATCCTGCTCACTTTTCATGGTCCAATCATCATGCCAGATTTGGGGAATGAAAGGATCGTG
>DNGN01000239.1 GCA_003486225.1 Chloroflexota bacterium | reverse complement strand
TCACGCTGGTCAAGGGCATAGCTGAAAGGCCCACCGTAGGCCACGACACGATCGAAGGAACTGCTTTCGAATTGAGACAGGTCGCAGATATCGGCGATCTCCCAGGACAGGACGGCTGCTGTAAAATCGTTCTCGGCGGCATAGTTTTTATTCAGCTCAAGCTGCGTGGGTGAAATATCGCTGACCACGACCTGCGCCCCGATTTGAGCCAGGACCTGTGTAAATCGCCCCGGACCGGCACCCACCTCGAGCACCCTGGCAGCCGCGGGCACATATTCTTTCAGGTAGTGGCTGTGGATGTGCAGGCTGACCTCATTGACCGGATCGGCCACCAGGCGCTGCCATTCTTTATCCCCATACTGGTCGTAATAATTGGCAATATGCTCGCCGCTGTATTGTTTTTTGGCACTGCTCATCAGTTCTCCTTTTAAAACCGGATTTCTTCCAGGTGTCCGAAGACCTTGGCCCCGGTGGCTTCCAGCCGCCGGCGGGAATGGTGCCCGCTGGCAACCAGCACGCAGTCTGTCCCCATGGCTCTGGCCACTTCAAGGTCATGCACGGTATCCCCGATCATCAGGATTTGCCGCGGGTCGATGCCCAGTTCCTGCACCCACTTGACCCCGATGGTGGTCTTGCCGGCCGCGTGGTGGTTATCCAGCCCGCGGGCCGAGATAAAGTACTGCCCGATCTGGTAGTGCGCCAGCAGATCGCGAACCATCGACTGCTCGGCTGCCGAGATCACCGATTGCGGGATGCTGCTGGCCTGCAAGGTATCCAGCACGTTTACGGCACCGGCATGCAGGCTGCATTCCAGCTTGCGGGCATGATAGCCGGCCATGAATTCATCGCTGAGCTGCTCGAAAGAATATTTTTCCAGGTCCCAGCCAGCGCGCTGGTANNTTCATCACTTCCAGGCACAGCCAGGCATCGTCCATGAGTGTGCCGTTAAAATCCCAGATGATGTGTTGGTAGTCTGTCATGAAATGGTTGGTCCTTTGTGATGGCGAAATTTTGTCCTGATCTCGTCCAGCCTGGAACCGAAGGAAGAGCAGGTACAGGCTTCCAGGCCCGGAAAGATTTTCTCACCAGCACATCTTATCATGGATTACGGGCAAGTGCCTGGAGGCAGGCCGATCTTCGGGCAAAATGATCGGATCCATGTCCCGGTCCGGTGCTGCCTGCCGGTGGCAGATCCTTATTTCCAGCCAAAATACAACCTTTTGCGTTTTTTTACGTATAGAGTTAAGGTAGGGCTTGATCTCAAGTTATGATTTAAAGGAGAAAAAAATGAAACGCAGAGGTAGTTTTACTTTCGGGCTGTTGCTCATCTTGCTGGGAGCCTGGTTCTTATTGGTCCAGTTCGTCCCGGATGTGGGCGATTGGATGGAACAGTTTGCCGATTGGCCGATCTGGATAATCGGACCCGGGTTGATCTTCATCCTGGCGGGATTGATCAGCGGGGTCTACGACCTGATGGTACCCGGTTCAATTATCAGCGGCATAGGATTGATTTTGTATTATCAGAATGAAACGGGTGACTACCAGAGCTGGGCTTATGTGTGGGCGCTGATTATTGTGTTTGTCGGCATCGGGGTATTCCTGGCCAATCTGTTCCGCGGCAAGGTCGGACGAGCCTTTGAAGAGGGCGGCCCGCCCATGATGACCGGCCTGGTGCTCTTCCTGATCTTTGGCTCGATCTTCCGGGCTACTTTTGGGCAATCCCCGCTGCTGGGTGAGTACTGGCCGCTGCTGCTGGTGGTGGTCGGTTTGTGGCTGCTGGTCAAACCTCTCTTGCGCGGCAAGACAAAAACCACCAAGGTCGTGGTCAATATCCAATCGGGCGATGATGCCAGGATTGTTGAGGAAGAACCAGTGGAAGAGTGGGAAGCCAAACTGGATGCGGAGTTTGATGAAATGGATGCCAAGGGAGACCAGGCCTAGACGATAGAAAGGCGCGCTTCCCTTATCTAAATTTAAAACTCGCGATAAAATTTAGGCGGCTAATCAGCCGCCCAAATTTTTTTTATCCACAACCTATCTTAAAACGGAAGCTGAATCAGCAACCCACCCTAATTCGGGCAATTTCGGTATAATGGGCGGAACATCTAGATCCTGAAAGGGCAGCTGCCCTTTCAGGATGATTAAACAAAGCCCCGAACCAATCATGGGAGGCAGGATGTCCAATAATTTTCCAACACCAGAACGCGTATTAGTCATTGTGGCCCACCCCGACGATCCTGAATTTGGCGCAGCCGGGACGGTCGCCCTCTGGGCCTCTCAGGGTGCCAAGGTCACCTATGTGATTGTCACAGATGGCAGCAAAGGCAGTGCCGAAAAGGATATGACCCGTGAAAGGCTGATCGCCCTTCGGGAGGAAGAGCAGCGCCAGGCGGCGGCGGCCGTAGGAGTCTCAGACCTGGTCTTTCTCGGGCTGCCTGATGGCGAGATCGAAAACAACCACGACCTGCGTGAAATGCTCGTCCGCCAGATCCGCATGTTCAAGCCGGATGTGCTGGTCACCCACGACCCAACCTCACGCATTGTAGGCGGGCGTTATCTCAACCACCGAGACCACCGCACAGTTGGGGATGCCGCGCTGGACGCCACCTTCCCGCTGGCGCGCGACCGGCTTAACTATCCGGAACATGAGCAGGAAGGATTGGACCCGCACAAGGTCTACGACGTTTTCCTCATCTTCAGCGACCAGCCCAATTACTATGTGGATATTTCCTCCACAATCGATCTCAAGATCGAAGCCTTGCAAGCCCATAAAAGCCAGATCGCCAACCTGGAGGAATTGCCAGAGCGCATCCGCGAGCGCGGGCGCAGCACTGCCGAACATGTCTCTTTTGAATACGGNNAAAAGCCGCCTGGGATCTGCTGCAGGCGCGCCTCGATCCGCAGGTAGAATTGGTCACCGGTGAGCATCTGCCCGCCTCCGCTGATTATCAAATCCTGGTGAACGGCAGACCGACCCCAGACCAGCTCACGGCCAGCCCGTTTCTCCAGACAGTCATCATTCCATGGGCAGGGCTGTCTGTGCCCACGCGCGAGCTGCTGATGCAGCACCCGGACCTGGCCGTGCACAACCTGCATCACAATGCGGTTACCACTGCCGAGAGTGCCCTGATGCTGCTTTTGGCGGCAGCCAAGCTGATCCTGCCGGTTGAACGTCAGTTCCGGCGGCAGGACTGGCGCCCGCGCTACCTGGACCCCAACGCATCCCTGATGCTGCACGGTAAAACGGTCCTGGTTCTTGGCTACGGCAGTATTGGGCAGCAGGTGGCAAAAGTGTGTCAGGCCATGGGCATGCGGGTGCTGGCGACCCGGCGCAGCCTGGAGGGAGCCCAGGCTGGCGATCCCTATTCAGAGGTCTTTCCGGCTGGTGACCTGCACCAGCTGCTGCCGCAGGCCAATGTGCTGGTGATCACACTGCCGCTGACGGTGGAAACGCATGCCCTGATCGGGGAGCAGGAGTTGAATTTGCTGCCTGAGAAATCTATCCTGGTGAACGTGGCGCGCGGGCCCATTGTTGATCAGAAGGCTTTATACGAGGCTCTGAAAGCAGGCCGCCTGCATTCTGCCGGGCTGGATGTCTGGTATCACTACCCCGCAGACGAAGCAAGCCGGGCGCATACCCCGCCAGCTGATTTCCCTTTCCACGAGCTTGACAATGTAGTCATGAGCCCGCACCGCGGCGGTAGTTCCAGAGAGTCGGGTTTACTCCGGATGCAACACCTGGCAGAACTGCTGAATATGGCTGCCCAGGGAAAAGCATTACCCAACAAAGTTTCCCTAGAAAAAGGATATTAACAAAATGCCTTTGAAGCACACCAGCGAATTCCGTGTCCGCTTTTATGAATGCGACGCCTACGGGCATGTCAACAACAGCAACTACATCCGCTACATGCAGGAGGCGGCTTTCGCGGCTTCGACAGCGGCAGGATATTCGGAAGAAGAATACCAACGGCAGGGTGTCATATGGCTGATCCGTGATACGGAAGTTGAATATCTCAGCCCGCTGCGCTACGGCGATACGGCGGTGGTCACCACCTGGGTGGATGATTTCAGGCGGGTGCGTTCCCGCCGCATGTATGAAGTCCGCCGCAAAGGGGACGAGACTCTGCTGGCCCGCGGTTCCACCGATTGGGTCCTGCTGGACCGGGAAAGCCTTCACCCGGTGAGTATCCCCACCCAAATGAAGCAGGCCTTTTTCCCGGAAGGGGTTCCCGCAGAGCAAGGCCAACGCCAATCTTTTCCTGCCCCGCCACCTCCGCCAGCCGGGGCTGTGACCATTATGCGGGATGTGGCCTGGGAAGATGTCGATCCTGCCCAGCATGTCAATAATGCCAAATACTTCACGTATATGGAAGAAAGTGGAATCCAGGCTGCTTCACAGTTTGGTGTTTCGATGCATGGATTCCTGAAACAAGGATACGGTTCGGTGGCGCGCAAATCCCGCATTGAATATAAACAGCCCGCTTTGTTAGGTGATACACTTGAGATAACCACATATTTATCGGATGCCCGCCCGGTGCGCGCCACCCGGCATTTTATTATCCGGCGCCAGGCAGACCAGCAGCTGATTGCCCAGGCGTATGTCCTTTGGGTTTTTATTGACCTTCAGACCGGAAGACCAGTTCGTATGCCGGAAAACCTAAGACATGAACTGGCTTCCCATATTGCTGATTAGGGAGTTGTTGTGATATGTCAGACCAGCAAAAAAATCAAACCACTCTTGGACCAAAATTTGAAGAAGCTCTGATCTTTGCAAACCGCATCCACGCCGGTCAAAAACGCAAAGATTCTGGCGCACCCTATCTGGCCCATGTGCTTGGAGTGACAGCCCTTGTTCTTGAGGATGGTGGTTCAGAGGTAGAAGCTATTGCTGCCCTGCTGCACGATACCGCAGAAGATCAGGGCGGTGAGGAAATCCTGGCTGAGATCCGGGACAAGTTTGGTGAAAAGGTTGAACAGATCGTGCGGGAATGCTCGGATACCCTGATTACCCCCAAACCACCCTGGAAAGGACGCAAAGAGAACCATCTGGATGTGCTCAAGAAAGCCTTGCCAGAAACCATCCGCGTGATGCAGGCAGATAAAGTCTACAATGCGCGCAATCTCCAGCGCTCGCTGATAGAAAACGGCACCCCAACCTGGGAAAATTTCAAGGGCGGTCGAGAAGGTACGCTCTGGTATTTTCGCCAGATGCATACCCTGCTGAGCCAGACTCATTCGGGCTATCTGATGATGGAGTTTGGCCGTTTGATCGAATTAATTGAATCCCACTGATGAGCATCGATCTGCTGGGTCAGGAGGCTGATGGTGGTAGAAAAAATCGTGTTTTCCGAAAAGCTCTCGCTGTTTCAAGACCAATGGGCCCCCAAGGTCATCGCGCAGATGAATGAAATTCACTTCAAGCTTGCCAAAATTAAAGGGGAGTTTGTCTGGCACAGCCACCCAGAAACGGATGAGGTATTTATCGTGCTTGAAGGCTCTTTTGAGATGCAGCTGCGAGATGGTCGCTTGCCTCTGAAGGCAGGAGAAATGTGTGTGGTGCCAAAGGGAGTCGAGCACCGGCCAGTGGCAGTCCAGGAGTGTGCTGTTTTGCTGGTCGAACCGGCTGGGACTGTCAATACCGGTGATGCGGGTGGAGAACGCACTGCCGCCCATGATGTTTGGATTTAACAGTGCCAGCAGGCTGGATATTGCGTACCGACCGTAAAAAACGGTATCATGAGAGGAAAGGCGCAGTTTACAATTTCTTTCTTAAAGGAGCGAGAAATGTTAAAAGAAGTCCATGAGCATATTACCGATGAGCTGACCCAGGGGGCTCGAACCGATACCATTTTTATTATCACGGCCATCTTGTTTAACCTGGTTGTGCTGGGAATCAATTCAGGCATTGCCGGCAGCGCAACAGATACCTACAACCGTGATTCGACCAGCGAAGACATCCTGCTGGTCGTCTTCACCATTCTGCTGCTGATCGTCAATACCATCTCGGTGTTTGGATTGAGGGTTGGCAAGCAGACCCGCGGCACCCTTCTCGAGGGCTTGATTAATATGTATAAGGATAACCAGGTGGAAAAATATTACGACCCGGCTTTGCTGGGCAACTACAACAAGCGCTATACCCTGTTTACTGGCGTGATCGCCTGCCTGGGAGTGACTGCGGTGATTGTGCCCCTGATCATCCGATTTACTTGATCTTTGGCCATGCTTTGGGCTGTTTTATTCCTGCATGAATTTGCTGCAGGCCAGCCGACGGATCCTAAAAAAATCATTGCCAGTTCTGTTATAATTGCACCAGCAACTAGAGGAGGATGCCCCCAACAGCATCCTCCGATTTTATCTTATGAGCGAACAGACTACCACACCTCCAGCGACACTGAACGATGCACTCGGCCGTGCCTTACGGGATTTGCGCATCTCGGTCACCGACCGCTGCAATTTCCGCTGTACATACTGCATGCCCAAGGAGATCTTCGGCCGCGGCTACCAATTTTTGCCGCATCAGGATGTCCTGACATTTGAGGAAATCACCCGGCTGGTGCGTATCTTTGCCTCATTGGGCACGCGCAAGCTCCGCCTGACGGGTGGGGAGCCGTTTATGCGCCGCGAAATTGAAACGCTGGTGGCGATGTTGGCAGAGATCCCGGGCATCCAAGACCTGGCAATTACTACCAATGGCTCCTTTCCCACGGCCAGAATTGCCAGTATCCAAGCGGCTGGGGTGAGGCGCATGACGGTCAGCCTGGATGCCCTCGATGATGAGACTTTCTTCAAGCTGAATGATATGCAGGTACCGGTCTCGCGTGTGATGGGCTGGATCGATACGGCCATTGAAGCCGGTTTTTCCCCGCTGAAAATCAATATGGTGGTCAAGCGCGGTGTCAACGAACACAGCATCCTTCCCATGGCCCGCCTGTTTAACCGCCCTGAGACAATCCTGCGCTATATCGAATTTATGGATGTGGGCAGCAGCAATGGCTGGCGCATGGATGATGTCATCCCGGCCAAAGAGATTTTACAGCGGGTGCATCAAGAAATGCCTCTTGAACCGATCGCTCCCAACTACCCGGGCGAAGTGGCGACCCGCTTCCGCTACCAGGACACTGGCAATGAGGTTGGCGTGATTGCCTCCGTGACCATGCCGTTCTGCCGCGGCTGCACCCGGGCACGGCTCTCCGCCAATGGATCGCTGTATACTTGCTTGTTTGCCGCTCAGGGGCACGACCTGAAATCTTTGCTGCGCTCTGGTGCCAGCGACCAGCAGATCTCGCAGACCATTCTTGATGTCTGGACCAATCGCAGCGACCGCTATTCAGAACTTAGATCTCAAGAAACGGCAGATTTACCCAAGGTAGAAATGTCCTTTATTGGGGGTTGATGATGGGTTTACCAGAATTTTTCCAGGATAAACCAACCACGATAATTTTCGACCTCGATGGCACGCTGCGCGAGAGTGTGCCGGGTGGGGACAGTTTCATGCTGGACTATGCGGTCTCCTTGGGGGTGGTGTGCTCGCCTGAATGCTATATCAACTCCCGGCAGTGGGCGCACCAATACTGGGCTAGTTCGGAATGTTTGCTGCTGGACGAAAAAACTTATGGCAAAGGTGAGGCCGCTTTCTGGGAGAACTACGCCCGGCGTACCCTCGAAAGTATCGGGGCACCGGCCGAACAGGTGGAAAAACTTTCGCCTTTGCTGCATGCACATATGTATGAAAACTACCGCCCGCAGGACCTGATCCCCGAGGATGTAATTCCAACCCTGGTCACGCTGCGGGAAGCAGGTTTGACGCTCGGTTTGCTGACCAACCGCACGCATCCGGTAGACGAATATCTGGCCGAGGTAGGTCTGGCTGAACATCTTGAGTTTTATATTGCAGCTGGACAGGTGGGGTCATGGAAACCAGAACCGGAAATCTTTTATTACAGTATGGGCATGGCGCGTTCCTATCCTAGGCAGACCATCTATATCGGAGATAACTACTACGCCGATATTGTGGGTGCCCGCAATGCCGGCATTACCCCGATCTTGATCGACCGTGACCGCGTCTTCCCGGATGCGGACTGCTTCGTGATCTATGAGATTAGTGAGCTACTGAATGTGCTCCAATTGGCCTAACACTGATCTGCATGAACCATTCAGCTCACCCCTTTAAAACGCGCCCCCACTGGACCCTGCTGGTGCTCTCTATCCCGGTCTTGGCCTCCATGACCGCTGAGCCGGTCACGGCGCTGGTAGATACCGCCTTCATCGCCTCTTTGGGTGTGGACGCGTTGGCAGCCCTGGGTGTGGGCACCACTGCTCTGTCGGCCTTATTCTGGATCTTTAATTTTTTGGGGGTTGGCACACAGACAGAGGTGGCGCAGGTCTTTGGTCAGGGGAGATCTGAAGCGGCCCAAAAAATCACCAGCCTGGCGCTGGCTTTGGCCCTGGGTTTTGGCCTGCTGCTGATCCTGGCTGTTGGACCAACAGCCGATTGGCTGGCAGAACTGTTGGGGGCCTCGGGCGAAGTGCAACATCTGGCTGTGCTTTACATGCAGGTTCGTTTGTATGGCGCTCCAGCAGTGCTGCTGATGCTGGTGGCTTTTGGTGCCTTGCGCGGCCTGCAGGATATGAAATCTCCATTGTGGATCGCGCTGGGTGTGAACGCCTTGAACTTGCTGCTGGATTGGCTGCTCATTTTTGGTCCGGGCCCTTTTCCAGCGTTAGGTGTTGCTGGCTCGGCACTGGCGAGTACCATCAGCCAATGGCTGGGAGCGCTGGCCGGGGTGCTGATTGTGGCGCGCAAAATCGGACTCTCCAAAGCCTTTACATTGAGCGACACAGTAAAGCTGTTACGCGTAGGCGGAGATTTGTTCCTGCGCACTGCCCTGCTAAATGTTTTCCTGGCCTACACCACCCGTGTGGCCAACGGTATCAGCCCCGATGCTGGTGCTGCACACCAGGTCATCCGCCAGGTATATGTCTTTACCGCCCTGGCGCTCGATGCCTTTGCCTCAACTGTGCAGTCTTTGGTGGGCTATTTTATGGGTCAGAAGTCTATTCCATGGGCGAAACAGGTTATCCGCGTGGGGATCGCCTGGAGCATTGGCACCGGGGTTGTGCTGGGTGCCCTGATGTGGTGGGTGCGCCAGCCGGTCATCGGTTTTATGGTGCCGGCAGCCTCCGTCAGCGTATTTTTGCCCGCCTGGGCGATCTCCGCCCTGAGCCAGCCGTTCAACTCGCTGGCTTTTCTGACCGATGGGGCGCATTGGGGCACAGGGGATTACCGTTTTTTACGCAATGCGATGTTCGCGGCTACGCTGGTTGGTCTCGCCGGTATCTGGTTGGTTGAGCGGGGGCAACATACGACCTTGTATGGGGTATGGGTTGTTACTGCCGTCTGGGTGCTGGTGCGGGCTGGTTTCGGGGTTTTGCGCGTCTGGCCGGGGATTGGTAACAGCGTTTTTCGTAAGCCGGCTTGAGTGCCAAGCGTGGCGTGGCTCCTGCCATCTGCCTGCATCTCTGAGTAGAGTGGTGAGCGCTTTGCTGCCCATGGGGGGCATTCTCGCAGCTGGAGTGATTTCTTCTGCCAAACCAGGTAAAAAACCAAAAAGCACCTGTTAAGGTGCTCTATTAGTTAGGACAGGATTTGTCCTGCTATTCCCTGCCTTTTTTATGGCGGCAGTTAAACTGCTTTGATGGTCTTAACTTCTGGGAAGAATTGGCGTACTGTTCCAGCCACCCAGCCTTGCAAAGTGGTTTCAGTCAGGGGGCAGCCGTCGCAGGCTCCGCCCAGGGCCACTTCCACGGTGCTGCCTTCAAATGAGATCAGTTTGACCCAGCCGCCGTGATACTGTTCGATGTAGGCGCTGATATTCTCAATCAGGGCTTGCATGCGTTCCTGCTCATCTGCAATATCATGATTATGTTCAATCATTTTGGGCTCCTTTTCTCTCAGAACACACTGGTTGGGGTCTTGGTCGCTACAATCATTTTACCAGATTACCAGCCTGAACTGTATTAGGCCAGGCGCTGTACCAGCAAACCTGCCAGAATGCGAAAGACGGCGGCGGCCAGNNAGCATGGGCTGCCAGCACGCTGGTTACACTTCCCCAGAGCGAGATCATCAAGGGGAAAACCGCATATGCAACCACACCAAAGTTTAACAAAGTTTGCTTGCCCATTTTACGGCTAAAGACATCCAGCTTGAGTGAGATTGCCATCATACCCAGATAAAACAATGCGCCGCTGGCACTCAAGACGCTTTCGCTGATGCCAAGCTCTTCCACAAGGTAAACTGGAAAGAGAGGCATGGGCGTGTATTGGGCAATATAAAAAAACAGGTAGGCAATCAAAAAATAGCCAAAGGGGCCGCGGATCAGGTCCAAACGCAGCCATTGACTTGCATCCTGTCGGATCAAGAAGCGCAAACCGATGCCGCGCTTTGTGACATCCCCATTGCGCTGCATTTCGGGTGCGGCCCGGTCGTTGATCGGCTGCCCAACGCGCACGGGCTTGCTTTCTGTGGGCTGCAGTTGGTAGAGGTGATAGCTGCTGAAGCTGGCTCCAATAAAGCCAATGCCAAAGACAATCTGGTAGTTCAGCGGGAAAGCCACCTCTTCCATTAGATAGCCCACCACAAAAGATGTGATCGTGATGCTCAGGGCCAGGATTGCGTTCCGCCTGCCTACGACAGTTGGCCGCCATTCTGGCTCTACCAGGTCGGCAAAAAGTGCATTAAAGCCGATGGCCAGAGCAGTACCAGGCACCGCAGCTAAAAGGTATGTCAGGATCACCGTCCAAATCTGGGATGAGGCGGAGGGCAGCAGGTTGGGTAAAAAGATCAGGATCAGATAGCCGCCTCGAAAGAATAAGCTGGTATAAAAAGTGACCTTGTTCAGGTCGCGGTTTTTCAGCCAGTGACCGATTGGGATCGAGATCAGGAGGTTAACCACTGCCGGCCCGGCAGCTAAAAGTGCCAGGTGAAAGGTGGTCGCTCCTAGCCGTACCAGATACACCGAAACAAAAGCGATGGTGCTGCCGGCTAATACGCCCCACCACATGATGTCCAGGTAAAAATGGCGAAAATTAAATTGCTGTCTTGTTGTCAGCGTGGCTGTGGACATGCTGGTTTCCTCGATTGTGTAAAATCGAACTATGCTACACCCATAGAATTGGCATGTCAAGGAAACAATCTCTAAATCTTGAAAACTATTTACCTGGGAATCTTTTCTTGACTACTCTGCTTGTGCGTCATCCCCGGGCTCGGATTGAGAAAGTTTGTCCGAAGCTTTTTCCAGCTCTTTGTTCAGCACTTGTAGGGCTTTCAGAATTTCCTGGCGGGCCTTGTTTTCGACCTCACCGCTCCGGACGCGTTCGCCAAACTGGTCCACTTCCCGCCGAATGGTTTGGCCCACTTCACCGGATTGAAATTCGGTGGCGAAATTATCCAGAGCATGACCCAACTCACGCATGCCTTCTTCAAGTTCGCCCTGCAGCTTTCTTCGTTCTTCACTTTCCCAAGCAGAACTGAGCATGGTTTTCAGGTTTTCACCCAGGTTGCGGAATTCGTCTCGTAATGTGCCGTGTGTTTGTTTTTCTTCGCTCATCTTTAATAAACCTCCATATGATATGAATATGTTATTCAGCTAGCATGGAATCAATCCTTGTTATGGATGATAATGATATAAACGGAGTCCTTCGATGCTTCCGTTTAAGTATACGTTTAACCGCACAGAAAGTTGCACGAAGGGATAGACGACCTGTTTTTGATTATCTCACCATTAAAGTAAGGATCATGGCAACAGAGAAAAAGAATCGGATTCCTGAGGATGTTACCCGACCGCTTACAAAGCCAAGGGGAGCGTATGAGCTGACGCCCGCTTTTCCTAAGAAAGATACGATTTCTCAGGGAGATGCCAATGCATTGCTGGATGCAGTGGCAGCCATTTCGGCTCCCCTGGAGGTTCACCGGGTGGCTGAGGAAGTGGCACGGCAGATTGTCCATTTTTCTAAGGCTGATATTTGTGCCATTTCACGCTGGGATGCTGAGGAGGATACCATCTTGCTGTGGGCGGAGTACCAGCGCGGCTCAGAGCAACCATCTCAAATCCCGCATCTGTCTTATAAGGCCTCAGATTATCCCGTTACACAGAAGGTGCTGATGAGCGCAGAGCCGAAGCAAATGCGCTTGGACAATCCCACCCTGGATGAAGGAGAGAGAATCTTAATGAAAGGCATGGGGGCAAAATCTCTGCTGATGTTGCCTCTGGTGGCCCATGAACAAAACATTGGTCTGATCGAGATATTTGAAGTCGCACAGGATCGTGCATTTTCGGAAACTGAGATTATTAACATCCAGGTGCTCGCCAAACACGCAGGAATTTCATTGGAACGGGCTCGTTTGCTCGCTGAAGCCAAGCAGCAGGCTGTCGAACTGGAAATTATTAGGCGGGCAAGCCTTAACCTTACTGCCAGCCTGGATAAACAGCGCGTATTCGATGAGATCCTGAAGAGCGCACTTCAGCTTTCCCCCTATGCCTTGGATGCCCATATCTTTACCTATGAATCCGGGGCGCTGTCATTTGCGGCATCTCGATGGGCGGATGGCAAAAAAGGACCTGAATGGAGAACTGTGCGTCCAGGCGGACTGACGGCTAGCGTGGCTTCAAGCGGCAAACCGCTGGTGATCGAAAGAGTGGAGACACATCCGCTATATAAAAACACAGCCTGGGTCCAGAATGGGTGGAGAGGTTCGATTATCGGTCTTCCACTGGAATCTGGCTCTCAACTGGTTGGCGTGATGAATATTGCCTATAAAACCCGGCAAAGATTCAGCGAAGACCGCCTAAGACTGCTTGGATTGCTGACCGACCAGGCTGCGATTGCGATCATGAACGCCCGGTTGCACGATATGGTCAAGCACCAGGCCACCACTGACCCGCTGACCGGATTGGCTAACCGGCGTGCCTTCGATGAATACCTTCAGGATGAGATTAGGCGTTCGAGCCGTTATGATCACCCCTTTTCTTTGCTGATCCTGGACCTGGATGGTTTCAAGGCTGTCAATGATACGTATGGGCACCTGACCGGTGATCTCACCCTGCAGCTTGTGGCTAACTGCCTGAGCGAAATGATCCGGGATACCGATTTCCTGGCGCGTTATGGCGGTGATGAGTTTGCCCTGATCCTGCCGGAAACGAAGAAAAACCANNAAATGACCGCATGCGGTCATTTTTTTTCGGTATTGATAGGGTATGGATGGCTTTTACTGTGCCTGCGTTTAAGAATTGGCAGCAATCTGCCGGTTCGCTGCATATAGGCTTTGTATTCTTCCCCAAATATTTTCAGCATCATGCTTTCTTCCCTCTCTACACGCTGAAGATAGAGCAACCCAAACAGCACGATAAATGCCGGCCCGGCTATCCAGTTGGCAAGCATCATCACCTGGCCTAATCCCAGCAGGAAATAACTGGCATACATTGGGTGGCGGATATGCTTGTATACGTGTTCGGTAATTAATTTTTGATTGCGCTGTATTTCGACATGGGGCGACCAGCTGCGGTCGAGGTCTTTATGTGCGTTCCAGAGCAGCCAGAGCCCAAACCCAAAAACAGGAACTCCTGCCCAGCCCCACCATTCGGCTGTGGGGTAATTGGCAAACGCCAGCCAATCTGTAAACAGATAGATAGCCCCTAAGACAAAACCTAATTCAGATATCCATGTCATGAGTCGATCTAATGGTGTGTTAAACCCCTGCTCTTTTACTCCCCGGGACCGGTAAATCAGTCCGTAATAACGACGTACAGCGTACATGAGGACCAGTCCGATCAAAAAAACGGCTTCATAGTTAGCTCTGAACATATCAACTCCAGATTTTTTATCATTGTACTGCAGCCTCCGCTGGAGATTGTTAAGGGATGCTAAGTATTTCGAACGCGGTATAATTTCAGCCTAACCAATAATTACTTTTCTGCAAGACACTTTTTCAAAAGGAATATTCTCTTATGTCTGGATTACCCCAAGTAGATCAGGATTTTATGCTCGAGTTCCTTATTGAACTGTTAAACACGCCCAGCCCGACTGGCTACACACATCACGCCGTTACCCTGGTAAGCAAAACCCTCAAGCAGTTTGCCCAATTGGAACTGGAGGCCACTCGCAAAGGTGCTCTGGTGGCACGCTGGCCGGGTACATCCAGCCATAATCCGCGCGGGCTAACGGCGCACGTAGACACCCTGGGAGCCATGGTCAAAGAGATTAAAAGCAACGGGCGGCTCAAACTGACCAATATCGGCGGATTTGCCTGGAATACCGTAGAAGGTGAAGGCCTGACCGTCTTTACCAATGACGAGCAGCAAATCCGCGGCTCGCTGCTGCTCAACAAATCATCCAGCCACGTGCATGGCGCAGACGTGAACAAAACAGAACGCAAAGCAGATGTAATGGAAGTCCGGCTGGATGCCCGTACATCGTCTGAAGAAGAGACTCGCAAACTGGGAATTGAAGTTGGAGACTTCGTGGCGTTCGATCCGCGGGTGGAGGTCAATAACGGATTTATTCGTTCCCGGCACCTGGATGATAAGGCCTGCGTGGCCAATCTTGTCGCAGCAGTAAAAGCGATGCACGATGCAGGGCTGGCACCTGCCCAGGATGTGACCCTGGTTTTTTCCAATTATGAAGAAGTCGGCCACGGCGCTTCCACCGGATTCCCTGCCGGGATGGCCGAACTGGTCACGGTGGATATGGCCGCCCTGGGAGATGGACAAACCTCGGATGAGTTCCATGCTACGCTGTGTGTCAAGGACTCAGGAGGACCCTACCATTTCAGTCTGAACCAGCGGCTGCGCCAGCTGGCCGAGGCGCATCAAATCCCGCATAAGATCGATATCTACCCCTATTATGGTTCGGATGGTGAAGCCTTTTGGCGAGCCGGCGGAGATGTAGCGGTCTCCCTGATCGGCCCTGGCGTAGATGCTTCCCACAGCTACGAACGCACCCATATGGATGCCTTGGTCGCCACCACCAACTGGATCATTGCCTACCTGGTAAGCTAATGTACTTAGACGTTCAAATTGCTCCGTATACAAAATTAACTCAAATCCCAGAGATCGCGCGTGCTGCCGAGGAAAGGGGGTTTTCCTGCCTGTGGGCAGCTGAAACGCAGCACAACCCCTTCCTGGCCAGCGTGCTGGTGGCCGAGCACACTCAACGGCTCAAGTTCGGCACGGCGATCATTGTCAGCTTTGCACGCAGCCCTGCCGTGATGGCGCACACTGCCTGGGACCTGGCAGAACAGTCCAACGGACGGTTTATCCTAGGATTGGGCACGCAGGTAAAACCCCACATCGTCCGCCGGTTCGGCATGACCTGGCCCGACTCTGTCACCGGTAAACTGCGCGAACAAATGGGCGTAATGCGTGCCTTCTGGCGTTACTGGCAGGAGAACGAACGGCTGTCTTTTTCGGGTGAGTATTACAAAATCAACCTGTCATCACCCTTTTTTACGCCTTCCAGCCACGATTACCCGGATATCCCAATTTTCATTGCAGGCGTTAACGTCGGTCTGGCAAAACTGGCCGGGGAGGCCGCCCAGGGATTCCATACGCACCCGTTCCATTCGCCTGCCTACCTGGAGCAGGTCATCATTCCGCAAATCGCGGCTGGAGCCGCGTCTGCCGGGCGCACCCGGGACGCAGTGGAAGTTGTGGCACATGCCTTCGTTGTGACCAATGAAGTAGAACGGCAGATGGTTCGCCAGCAGATCTCGTTTTACGCATCGACCCCATCTTACCGCAGTGTGCTGGCACACCACGGCTGGGAGGAAGTTGGTGACCAGCTCTCCCAAATGGCCAAAGCGCAGCAATGGGCGCAGATGTCCTCCCTGATCACCGATGAGATGGTGGAGACGTTTGCCACCATCGC
>DNGN01000134.1 GCA_003486225.1 Chloroflexota bacterium | reverse complement strand
TCCACGGTGGTGCCCCAGGCAAAGCTGGTTTCCGGAAAATCTGGGGCAATCTCTTGCAGAGAGCTTCCGTACTGCGAGCCATGGGCGATAATCAGGTTGTATCCCTGCGTGGCATAGTCGCGGATGGCAGTGGCTGCGTCGTCCACTACAAACATGCTCTCAGAGTAAACAAATTCAAACTTATCTGCACCGCGCTCGGCCTGAATGGCGCTGAGCGCATCGTACATGCTCTGGCTGAAGGCCAGGTCGCTAATCGCACTCGGCATCACCACGGCGACACGGAACATTTCCGGTTCAGTGGTTTCTTCCGCTCCTCCTCCGCAGGCACTGAGCAATAGAACTGCAATCACGAGCAACATCGAGATTTTGGCAAATTTTTTAATCATTTACATCTTCTCCTAATCGGACTAGTTAATTGTAATCGTCATACCAAACCAAGCAATCTAATTGTGTTTGTCGATCACCTCCTCAATTCAATGTTAATGTCCACGCTCAAAGGGTTTGGTGAGCGCAGATGGGGGTCTTACACGTTGAACGGTGATGACCAGGGCAATGATCGTTAATACGTAGGGCATCATCACGGCGAAATCAGAAGGGATCGGGATGTTCAAAACCTGCACCCAGAGCTGCAGCGAGTTGACCATCGAGAACAGGAGTGCGCCGCCCATTACGGCAAACGGCCGCCATCCTCCAAAATAAACCAGCGCCACGGCAATAAAGCCCAACCCGCTGGTCATGTTCTGCTGAAAGACGTTCAGCAGGGCGATGGATAAAGATGCCCCTGCAAGAGCCGACAGCACACCACCCAGGGTGACGGTAAAATATCTCACCTTGCTCACGCTGACCCCGAGAGAGTCGGCTGCCTGGGGCGATTCTCCCACGGCCTTGATCTTCAACCCTAAAGTGGTTTTATTGAGCACAAACCAGGCCACCACCACCAGCAGATAGGCACCGTATACCAGAATGTTTTGACTGAAAAAGATTTTGCCGATGTAGGGAATATCACTGAGCAGGGGGAGGTGGATGGGTCTGAACCCGCTGACCGTCTCGACCGTCCCGAGAAGCTTCTGGAACAGCAGGTCGCTCAGCCCAAGACCGAATAGATAAAACCCAATTCCGCTGATGCCTTGCTCGGCCTGTAGATTGATGCTGACAAATGCCATTGCCAGCCCCAGCAACATTCCAATAAACATGGCAGCCAATACACCCAACCAGAGATTCCCGGTGGTAAAACTGACATAAAAAGCTGTAAAAGCACCCAGCAGCATCTGGCCTTCCACCCCCAGGTTGAGGATACCGCTCCTCTGGCTGAAGGTCTCGCCGATGGATGCGTACAGGTAAGGGGTTGCCAACCGGATTCCGGAGGATAGGATCCCTACCAGCACCGCTTCGGAAAAAAGTTGATCGATCATGGGCCGTCCTCCGCGCTTTTAAGTGGCTTCAGTTCCGGAGGTGGTTCTGCATCCTCCTTTTGGATCATGGCATCCGTCAGGCGTTTTTGCTCGCGCCGCCTGCGCCAGATCTCGCTGCTGACCACAAAGACAACCACCAGCCCGTTCAAGGCAATGATGACTGCCGAGGGTACCTGGATCACGCGCTGTAATTTATTGGCACCCACCAGCAATGCGCCAAAGAGGAAGGCTGCCGGGATGGTCCCGATAGGGTGCAGCTGACCGAAAAGGGCGGCGACAATCCCATTAAAGCCCGCGCTGCCGGTAAAACCAGTGGCAGAACCATCCGTGATCATGCGGTGGTTGACGCCAAATACCTGGATTGCACCTGCCAGGCCGGCAAAAGCGCCGCTCAGGAAGAGGGCCAAAACAACCTGCCGTTTGACATCGATACCCGCATAGCGCGAGGCATGCGGGTTTTGGCCTACGGCCCGGATGCGGTAGCCGAGGGTCGTGCGCCAGAGCAGGATGTACACTGCTACCGCCAGAATCACGGCGATCAGCGCTCCCAGGTGCAGGCGGGTCGGGATCAGGCGGGGGAGGTCAAAGGCCTTCGCCAGGCGTGCTGTTTGCGGAATTTTGGATGCTTTTAAAGCTTGAACAGGATCAATCATCGGGCCGCTCAGCAGGAAGTTCATCAGCTGGACGGCAATGGCGTTCATCATGATCGTGCTGAGAATTTCATTGACGTTGAAATATGCTTTTAAGGCCCCTGGAATGCCGCCCCAAAGTGCTCCGCCTAAAAAGCCGGCGATCATTGCCAGGGGAACCATAATGATTCCCGGTGATTCGGGGAATGCCAGGCCAAGCGCAGTGGCTACCAGGGCGCCGATGATCATTTGGCCTTCCCCACCGATATTGATCACATTACCGCGGAAGGAAATACAGATTCCTAGTCCGATCAGCAGCAACGGTGTCGCTTTGACGACCGTATCTGCCAAGGCGTTTGCACTTCCAAATGCCCCCTCAATGAGCGCACCGAAGGCTTCAAGGGGGTTGGTCCCCAGCATCAGCAGCATCAAGGCGCCCACTGCCAATGCGGCTAAGGTGGCAAATACAGGCAGGAGCGCATCCCCCAGTTTTGAAAAAGCCTCAGACTGACGCCATCTCTCCATAGCACCTCTTTCCTTGTGTTTGATTCTACCCGAATTATTGTTTTTTGAGACTAACTTCCTTGATTGCAAAGAATAATTTTTCCTGATCGATCGGCAGGGTATCAATGCGGACCCCAACAGCATTATAAATGGCGTTGGTGATGGCT
The DNA here is from genome assembly GCA_003486225.1 of Chloroflexota bacterium. The sequence goes on along the minus strand of DNGN01000134.1, from coordinate 5,129 downwards.
GGTGAAGTGGGTATGCTGATCACTTCACCAATGCCTTTGGCCCCGTATGGGCCCTCGGCGGTGGGGTCTTCAATCACGATCGGGATGATTTCAGGCGTGTATTTAATTGAGGGAATCCGGTAGCGGGCGAGACGGTCGGTCACCACGACCCCATCCTCCAAAATGAATTCTTCGGTCAGCACGTTCCCGATCGCCATCATCACGCCGCCTTCGATCTGGCCTAAAAGCCCCAAGGGGTTCAGGGCTTTGCCAACATCGGTAGCAGAAACCAGCCGCAGGATGGACACTTCTCCGGTGCGGGTATTGACGGCGACTTCTGCCGCCTGGGCTGCAAAGGAGAAGGCAAAGTGCATGTCGCCGCCTTCCCCGAGCGGTTTGGTTTCTGGAGCCCAGTATTCATACAGCGTGATGGGTTTCTTGCCTTCTGCTTTCATGGCTTTGGCCGCTTCCCCAAGGGTGATCTGCTGATCGCCGACCTGGGCCAGGCCTTCCACATAGGTGATTTGTTCCGGAGGCAGGTTGAATTTTTCTGCCAGGGTGGCCGTCAGGGCGTCCCGCAGAGATTGGGCCGCAAAACGGGCTGCATTGCCGGTAACATAGGTCTGGCGGGAGGCGGTGGTTGGACCGCCGTCTGGTGTCAGGTCGGTGTCCATCACCAGCACCTTGACCATCTCGGGTGGGGTTTGGAATTCTTCCGCCACGATCATCTGGAGAATGGTGACCAGCCCCTGGCCGAGCTCTGCAGAAGAAGTGCGCACTTCCAGGTGACCGTCTTCATATAGTTCCACTTCTGCACCCGCTTTATCCGGCGCACCACCGCCAAGCCCGGTGTTCTTATAAGCCACTGCCAGGCCCCAGGATTTTAGGATGTGGGGCGCGCCTTCGACTGGGACGGGTTTGAATGGGTTGCCGGAGGAAAGTTCGTTCAGCTTCTGCATGGTCTGGTCGATGCAGTCCATCAGGCCGACGCTTTCTGTAAGCACCTGCCCGGTATTGGTCACGCTGCCAATCCTCAGGGCATTTTTGCGCCTGATCTCTGCGGCATCCATGCCGAGCTGATCGGCCAGTGTGTCGATCATGCTTTCGACTGCAAAGGCAGATTGGGTGACACCAAAGCCGCGAAAAGCGCCCGATGGCGGGTTGTTGGTGTACATGGCGTAGCAGTCGGCCTGCACATTCGGAATCTCATAGGGTCCCGAAGAATGGGTGGTGGCCCGGGTCATGACCTTTTCGCCAAGCGAGGCGTAGGCACCGGTATCGCCGTAAAGTTCGGATTGCATGGCAGTCAGGGTGCCGTCTTTTTTAGCGCCGGCTTTTAGCGTGATCTGGGTGGCATGCCGTTTGGGGTGCACGATCAGGCTTTCGTGCCGGTCGAAGAGCAGTTTGACTGCTCTGCCTGTTGCATTGGCCAGCAGCGCAGCGTGGATCTGACCGGCGATATCTTCCTTGCCGCCGAACCCGCCGCCCATGAGCTGGCCGAGGACCCGCACGCGCTTTTCTTCCCAGCCCAAGGCCAGGGCGACCTGGTAGCGGTCTGCATACGGGATTTGTGAGCCGACGTAGATTTCCATGCGGCCTTCCGGGGTGGGCCGGGCAATGGTGCATTCCGGCTCCAGGAAGGCATGGTCGGTGGTGGGCGTGTGGTAGGTGTGCTCGAGGATGATATCAGCAGCCGCAAAGCCGGACTCCAGATCGCCTTTGCGCACCTTGATGTGCTTCAGCAGGTTGCCTTTTTCGTGCAGTTGGGGGGCGGATGGCTGCCGGGCCTGGACTGGATGGGTGATGGGTGGCAGCCGTTCGTATTCGGCTTCAATCAGTTCAAGCGCCTGGTGAGCGATCTCGCGGGTTTCGGCTGCCACCAGCGCGATGGCATCTCCCATGTAGCGCACGCGCTCCCCAACGCCAATCAGGGAAGGCCAATCGTGGATCACCAGTCCATGGGTGTGCTGCCCGGGGATATCCTGCGCGGTGAGCACGGCATTCACACCCTGCAGTGCTTTGGCTTTTTCTATGTTCAGGGAGGTTAAGATGCCATGGGGGATCATGGCACGCTTGACAGCCGCATGCAGCATGTGATCAAACTTCAGGTCATCGGTGTATTTTGCCTCTCCGGTGACTTTTCCAATCGCATCCGGCCGGATCTGCAAGTTGCCGATCACGGTGAGCGGATGGTCGGAAATGGCGATGCGCGGCGGGGGCAGGGGCTCGCCAGTGCGCATGGCGTAAGCTGCGGCCTTGATCGCGCGTTCGATGGTTGGGTAGCCTGCACACCTGCAGAGGGTATCTTTCAGATCGTGCCAGATCTCATCGGTGGTCGGGTCGGGGCTCCGCTGTAACAGGGCGTACGCCGTCATGATCTGACCCGGGATACAAAAACCGCACTGGACAGCCCCGTATTGCACAAAGGCTTCCTGCAGGGGGTGAAGCTTCCCGCCGTCTCCATTGGCTGTGGCCGGGGCCAATCCCTCGATGGTCAGGACGGATTTTCCGGCTGCCCTCGCAGCTGGATAGTTGCAGGACAAGACCGGTTGGTTATCGACCAGCACCGTACAGATCCCACACTCGTCCTCATTGCAGCCGATCTTGGTCCCGGTCAGGTTGAGGGTCTCTCGCAGCACCTCTGCCAGGGTTTGCCCGGGCGAGACCGGCACGGAGATGTCTTTGTGGTTGATCTTTAGATTGATGACTTGCAGGCTATTCATAAACAATTCCTAATTATGTGGATCTGCGGGTTAGTTTTGAGTCCCGGCTCTGTTCCAGGCCGTGAGGAGGGTTTCTTCCAGCAGCACGCAGGCCATATCTTCCCGGTAAGCCTGGGTGGCCCGATGCCGGCTGGTGCGAAAGCGCACCACTTGCAGCAGCTGGGAATACGCGGCTTGGATCACCTGCTCTCCGGGCGGTTTTCCGCGCAGCACCGCTTCTACTTCTGGCAGCCTTCTGGGGGTCGGGCCGGAAGGGCCCATCGAGATGCGGATCTCTTTGATCTCGTCCGCCTCCCGCTGCAGCCAGACGGAGCAGTTCAGGATGGCGATGGCAACTCCCTGGGGGCGCATGATGCGCTTGAAGGCCGAACCCTGCCCGTCTTTTTTTACCGGTAAGTGGAAGCCCACCAGTAATTCGTTTCTTGGGTCGAGTGCGGAAACCCCTGGCCCTGTAAACAGGCTTGCCATGGGTACTGTGCGCCGTCCTTGGAGGGTGGCGATCTCCGCTTTGGCATCGAGCACCATTAAAGCAATGGTGCCGTCGGCTGCTGGCAGGGCATGGGCGACATTGCCTCCCAATGTGGCCACATTGCGGACTTGTGGCCCTCCGATCAGGCCGCTGGCCTCTGCCAGGGCCATGGCGTGGGTTTGCACGAGCGGGGAATTGGTGATCTCCCGATGGGGGACGGCAGCCCCAATGAAATACTCCTGCTGGCGCAGTTGCATTCTTTTAAGTTCGGGGATATTGGTGATGTCTACCAAGGTATCCACTCGGGCGTGACGACCTTGCTGCAGATCCAATAGTAAGTCGGTTCCACCCGCTAGCACCTTTACAGTGCCCGGTGATTGGCCTAATGATCGCAGTGCATCCTCAACGCTGGACGCATAAAGATAATGTTTACAGAGTTTCATGAACCGGCGGACGGATATGCGGCACTTTTCGAAGGAATTTTTCCTACGCCGTAGCAAACTGAATTTTGCCTGCTACGACCGCCGATCCAATGATCTTATTTTAGCATAAAAGCAAACCCGGTGAAATATTTCGCAAATCCTGGGGGTTTGAGGCCCTCTTTTCCGATTGCCTATGGCGCATTTTCATGCGGCCTGTGGGCGGATTGGTTTCTGAATGCCGACTTCCCGCTTTAGGGGAAGTTTGTTTCAATGGCATTTGAACTGTCCTGGCTCCACTCGTACCACCCGCCATCGTAAATGGCGATCTGCGGCCAGCCAAGCAGGTGGGCATAGAGAAATGCTTCGCTGGCCCGCCACCCTGTCCCACAGTAGAAGGCGATTTTTTTATCCGGTGTGATGCCCTGTCTCTGCCAGTTGGCGACAATTTCCGGGTAAGAACGCATGGTAAGATCGGGGTTCTTATAATCCTGCATATGCAGGGCATCTGATCCGGAATAGCCCCAAACCGCGCCCGCGATGTGCCCTTTGGCTTTGATGTAAGAATAGCCGCTGGTTTTGCCGGTATACTCCTCCCAGCTGCGCACACTGACCAGTAATCCCTGTTCGTCTGCCAAGAGTGCTCTGACCGAGTTTAAACCGATGATGTACTCCGGGTGGGCCGGGAAGGTGCCGCCAAACTTATCCCGGTGGGTAGATTTCTGTTGCCCTTTCTCTACCGCATACCTGGCTTTCAGCCAGCTATCATACCCGCCATCCAGAATCCTGACATCTTCAACCCCGGCATACAGTAAGATGCTGGCAGCACGCGCGGCTGGCATCATATCCCGGCCATAGAGGATCACCGTCAGGTCGGAGGTGATTCCCAGCCCTAACAGGAATTTTAACAGGTCCTCATCCGGGACGATATTATTGGTGAGCTGGTCTTCGGTCAGCGATAAATCAAGGTGGATCGCCCCAGGAATATGCCCGTTTTGATACTCCTCGCATCCTCCCCAACTGGCTTCAAAGAGCCGGTACTCCTGCTGCGGAAAGTGATCGGGTTTCTGCCCTGAAATGATTTGCTGGATCCAGGCGGGATGCACCAGTTTCTTGTAGTTCGGCAAAAACGCCATCGGCAAACCGGGATCCGCGGCCCATTCCTGTATGCCTGCCGCATAAATACGTATGGCCCCAAAACCAATCTTTTCCAGCCGTTTGGCCATGGCTGCTGAGTCATCGCGCTGGTAACCATAGATGACGACGGTCTTGTCCGGCGTCAGCCCCTTAGATAACAAAAGAGATTTAAATTTTGGGCGGGACAATCCATCTGTCCAGGAGCAGGAAAAACTAACTGCCCCGTGAATATGGCCTCCGCGCGCCTCACCCTGAAGCCTCCAGCCGTTGTAAGCTGCCGAAGGGCGTATGTCTATGATGGCATAGTCAGGGTTATCGATCTTGGCTGCCAGGTCCTGGGTAGAAATGCTTTCAAAAGTCATCTGTGAGTTGTAATCCCATCCAGAGATATGTTTGTGCTGG